>CAZSNX010000769.1:0-1526 GCA_964607945.1 uncultured Candidatus Obscuribacterales bacterium | reverse complement strand
GTGCAATTGACCGGGTCGGCTCATGCCGGCATTATAGAAGCTTGACGGATTGTAACCTAGGGTTGGTGGATAGTCTCGCCCCAACAGGGGTAGTCATGGGTGGCTTGGGAGTTGTAGAGTTGTGAAGAGCTTGAGCCCATCCGGCTTGGATCGCTGTCGCATACTGCGGTATGGTAGATTTTAGGAACAGCGCTTTGGGTTGGGAGATCGTGCTTATTCGGGGATGGGTTGGTGACTTTTTGGAGTGCAAATAGCAAAAGTTTGTCGAACGATCCTGCATGTTAATAATCGATTGAAGCAGGACTGTCGATTGCAATTCGATTTATGCAGTCTCCTGCCTGCAAGTTGCAATTGAAAATTGTCAAGGTTGGTGTTTTCGGGCTCAATTATGCTCGTGTTCGGCTGGCTGAAATTCTCATTGCAAGGATTGTAAAAGGAAGCTCCCGGGAGGTTAAATGGCAGGTGGTAAGCACACAGTCTTAATTGTCGAAGATCATCAGATCACCCGAACGGGATTGCGACTGACCATCGAACAGGATTCGCAGTTTGAAGTCGTAGGTGAAGCTGCCAGTGGAAAGTCTGCCGTGGCTCAAGCGAAGGAGTTAAAACCGGAGCTGGTGTTGATGGACATCGGACTGCCAGAAATGAACGGTATAGAGGCCGCCAAGCTGATCAAAAGTGCTCTACCGGCTACTCGCTTGGTGATGTTGACATCGCATGACAGCGATGAGGACATATTTTCGGCCCTGGCTGCCGGTGCTGATGCTTATTGCTTGAAAGATATCGCAAGCGAACAGTTGATGATTGCACTGAAGACCGTTGCCGACGGTGGGGGCTGGCTGGACCCGGCGATTGCCGGACGAGTACTTCGCTCATCGGCTTCAAGGGTGCTGCCACCGGCCAACGAGTCGAAATTTATGCTCTCCGAGCGTGAGTTTGAAGTTCTGCGTCTGCTGGTGGAAGGTTTGAGCAATCTGCAAATGGCAGAAAGGTTGAAAGTGAGCCCTGAGACTATCAAGACTCATATGCGGCACATTATGGAAAAGCTTGCCGTCTCAGATCGTACCCAAGCTGCAGTGAAGGCGCTTCGGGCAGGATTAGTTTGAGCTGGGCTGATTTTACACAGTAAAAAGGTGCAGTCTTGCGCGCCTTGTGACTCTGGACGATCTTAACTTTCAACGCGGGCGTTTCGAGAGGAAGTCGAAGTCCCAGCACATGAGATAGACAAACTGAATGGTCAGTAAACCGATCAATGGTGTCAATAACGCCGGATTGCACCAATCCGGTCGGCTGGCCCAAAGATTGAGACAGATAGCCAGATTGGTAGCCAGAACTGGCAGCAAACTAAGAAGAATAATAATCGACAGCTGTCGGCTAGTGGCAGTGGTGCCGGCCCAATGCCAACGGAAGCCATCCCACCAGAATGTCGGTGCGATTCTCCAGCCGATGCTTCTAGCTGGATAAAGGTATCGTCCCCCTTTCAAGGGCACGAAGTTGCGCTTGCAGCCGCTGCATTCATGCGTGCG
>CAZSNX010000768.1:0-1527 GCA_964607945.1 uncultured Candidatus Obscuribacterales bacterium | reverse complement strand
GAGCGCCGAGAAAGAGAAGAGGAAGAGAAGCAAAAGCAGCTCGAGGAACAAGCAAAGAAGAAGCTAGATGACCGGAGGCAGAAGTACACTGTCAAAGACAAAGACACACTCGAGTCCATTGCATCGCGAATGCACGGTGACTCCGGCTTGTCCGGCTTGATCTTCGAACTTAACTCCAATGTGATTCCGGTCAGAAAGGTAAACGGTAAGAAGTTGCTCGATCTCAAGCCGAAGCTGGTGCTTTGGTTGCCGTCACCAGCCGACATAAAGGATTACCGTGAACGTCCGTTTGTCTTCAGTCAGAAGTTCGAGTACGTTCAAAATCAAGAGTTCGCGTCCGCCGAAGATGAGCTGAAGGCAGTTCTCGGCGCGAATTGGGCTGGTGATCGAGCTGACGGGTCGGGTTCGAGCGAAGCAGCGGAATCAGTTGTAGACCAGCAGCAGGCATCAAATGTAGAGCATACCGCCGAAAGTTTGGCACTGGCTCAGAGTCGACGGGAAAATGTCGAGAAAGTGCTGGGACCGGTTGACTCGAAAAAGGAACAGAAAGATGGCCGTACAAAATATGTGGTGCGGCTCGGCGATACGTTGAAGTCAATTGCTATGCGCCATCCCGCTCTCGGCGATGTCGCTTTGTGGAAGCTGGTGGCGGAAGTCAACGACCTATCTACTGCAACTGATTCAAAAGGAAGTCCGAGTGCCACTCTCAAACGTGGAAGCTCGTTAGTGATTCCCACGACCCAGGAGATCGAGGAATATCGAGAAAAATATCAAATTAGAAAGCCGGTTGTGAAACCAAGTGTCAAATCTAGCAGCGAGAAATCCGGCTCTGCCGATGCAAAGAGTGCTCGGGATTCCAATGCTGGCAAGCTAAATTTCGAGCCTTACGATGCCGATGAAGATGTAACGAAAGTGGTGCTGGAGGCTGCCGGATTGTTGCCCAAGAGCCAGCCGGAAGATAAGGCTCCTGCCCCTTGGCTGAAACTATCGGTAAAGAAGGAAGAGAAGCCAAATGAGCCAGCGCCGATTGCGGGCGACGCGAAAGAGATTTCCACACCGGTGGAAGCTCCAAGCGATTCTGGCATACAGACCAAGCATCTGTCAGATTCGGTGCGCCTGGTAATCTCAGACGGAAAGCCCGGAGCCGACATCGGATTCTCTTCGCGTCTGGAGATCCAACATGGTGGTCGCTGGCATCCGGTCATAACTTACGAAGTGTACTCGGATCTTGCTCTGCGGCACGAGTTTACGGTCGACGGAAAGAAACGAACAATCCGGATCGACCTGCCACCATCTTCGGTGAAAGAGCTTGCCGAGAACGATGTTACGAGTAATTGGTCTCGCTATTGCGAGAGATTCCTGTCCGGTCAGAGCATTTCGGACTGAAAGTCCGCATTCCCGCGCTGAGAAATCAATACCGGGAATCTATACGCTAATTCGTTTATTGACATCCCTGGGCGGCGACCTTAAGATCACCATAGTCCTCTTCGGAGCGGCTAGCCGATCTCTGCCTACGGCAGACGGTTT
>CAZSNX010000767.1:0-1531 GCA_964607945.1 uncultured Candidatus Obscuribacterales bacterium | reverse complement strand
TGCTTGGGAAGATACATTTACTATATTGGAAGAAGAGAAAGCGGCCGAAGTAGGCGGCGTCTTCCACTGCTTTACCGGGGGTCCGGACGTTGTAGACAGAATCAAAGCACTGGACTTCTACGTATCATTTTCCGGCATTGTCACCTTCAAGAATGCAAAACCAATCCAAGAGGCGGCGCCATTGATAGCCGAAGACCGGATTCTGGTAGAAACCGATTGCCCTTATCTAGCTCCGCTGCCTCATCGAGGGAAACGCAACGAACCATCTTATGTCTGGTTCGTCGCTCAGAAACTGGCTGACTTGCGCGGCGTAGAGCTGGACTTACTATCCTTGAAGACGGCCGAAAACACTCGCAGACTCTTCAAGCTCCCTCTGCTCTAACTGGCTGGCCACCCGCCGATGCCTTCCCCAAAGAGAGCAGGAGAGCTCATTGCCGATTGGCATCCGCGGTGGCAAGCGATCGTGGAATCTCTCGGACCGTCGAGATAAAGGGATGCTCGTTAGCGAACTGCTTCTGCAGGCTTTCCAGAGTTTCCAGCGTCTGTCGATCTGGAATGATTCGACCGAATATGGTGTATTTGCCGTCTAAATGCGCAGCATCTCCGAGCATAATTGAAAATGAAGTAACAGCAGTGTCCGGCTGATCGTATCGAGCCATACTCAGACAGCCCCTCCGGTGCAAAAGACCTCCTCCGGACTGAGCTTCCACCTCGAGTGGCAAGCGCCTCAACATCTCCTGCACTTCAGCCGAAAGCGCCGGCTTTCCAGCCGCCTTGCGATCTGCCACATCGACTTGCAGAACGAAATTTGGTTCGTAACGGTTAATCCCGGTGCCGTCAAACGCGCCAGCCTTGAACAACTTATAGAGTTGAGTGGCATGCTGCGGAGCCAGCTTCGGATCGAGCACGATATGAAGCTTGCCCTGAGATGTATCGAGCTCGAGCACCCTTTCATCCTTTAGAAGCGGACCATCTTTCGTTGGATCGAACTTCGGATATGGTGGGACGATATCATATGGGCTCTTCGCTGCGGCGGCACTTGCGACCGTGGACAAGGAGCGATCTTCGAGATTTCTGACACCGCAAAACACTCCATCCTTGGTAGAGGTCAACTCTAGAACTGGAACGAAACGTCCTTCACTTGCCAGTTGAGTTTCATCTAGCAAATCAGCTGGCAAAAATCGGTTGTCGGCGATATACAGACCATGAGAGACCATTGAGTCTTGATCTTGACCGGTTGGATTGGAATATTTTGCTTCCAGTTCATAGTGCTTTCCGGCCGGCAACAAGATGCCTTCCTTCGATATGATGTTTTCAATGCTCATAATCTGAAGACCACCGGTGGTCTTGGTTTTAACATTTGATGTAAAAATGGAGCGGCGACTCTCACCATTGCATTCCACCAGCGACGCTGATGTGCAAAGCGGGTGAACGTGCGTCCATACAGCATGAATGCGCATTTCGCTGCTAGCGAATCCAGGATCGCGTTCTTCCAGAATCGGCGTGCGCCAGGTGTGATCTCCGGGAGGCA
>CAZSNX010000766.1:0-1533 GCA_964607945.1 uncultured Candidatus Obscuribacterales bacterium | reverse complement strand
GAAATACCGTTGAACGTTGAAGCGCGGGAGTCCCTACGGGAGTGGCTACATGAGCGCAATCAGAAGTTCGACGGGAGGCAAACTGCCGAGGCGCTATTTCTAAATCCGCAAGGAAATCGCCTGACTACCGCGAGTCTCGATTTGATCGTACGCAAAATTGGACAGAACTGCGGGTTGACGCTTTCGGCTCATGTACTTCGCCACACGTGTCTAACCAATCTTGTGAGGAACGGAACTGATCTGGTTATTGTCGCTGAAATCGGCGGACACAAACGGCTCGAAACGACAAAGAGATATACACTCCCTACAATATCCGACAAAGAGCGTGCCTTAGATGGACTCATCTAAGACAAAACGGAAAAGAGACAGGATGGTCGAGGAAGTTGAATATCAGAAAGCCGAACATGCACAAGCTTTTGTGCCTGCAGTAATTCATTTCATTCATCGGCATTTTCTGGTACTCCTCATTTGCGTCTATGTGCTCGCAGCATGCTTGCCTCAATTTGGGCTCTGGCTGCGGCGTATCGAATTCGGCCGGGTCAATTGGATTGATGGCAGCTCGGTGAACGTGACGCTATCGTTGCTCATGCTTTCATTTTTGCTGTTCAATGCCGGACTCGGGATTAAGGCGAAAGAGCTGGGAGGGCTGTGGAAACGACCTGCTCCAATCGTTTCTGGTTTCATTGCGAATATGGCGGTTCCGATACTCTTGGTTGTTGCCTTGCGAGGACTTATGCAGTTTTGGCACAATTCCGACGAGCTACAGAATTTACTGGTCGGTCTCGCAATGATTATCTCTATGCCGATTGCCGGCTCCTCTACTGCCTGGTCTCAAAACGCAAATGGCAATGTTAGTCTCAGCCTCGGACTGGTGTTTATCTCAACAGTGCTGAGTCCGATTACAACTCCGCTTGTGCTGCACGTTTTCGGTTATATGACCACAGGTGATTACGCTGCTGATCTCCACGAACTTGCATCTCAAGGAACGAACGCCTTTATGCTATTCACTGTTGTAATCCCATCTGTGTTAGGGATTATTGCTCACTTCATGCTTGGTGAACAGCGAACCTCACTGATTAAGCCACACCTGAAGCTGGCCAATTTTATCGTCCTGCTTCTACTGAACTATTCCAATGCAGCAACTTCGTTGCCGCAAGCGTTCGGAAAGCCTGACCTAGACTTCCTAGTTTTCATCTACAGCACCACAATTCTAGTGTGTATCGCCGCATTCGGTGCCGGTTGGTTGCTCGCAAAATGGTTAAAAACAGATAGATCCGATCAAGCAGCCCTGATGTTTGGTCTCGGAATGAACAACAACGGAACCGGTCTGGTGCTTGCTGCAGCTGCGCTCGCCGATCACCCAGCTGTTCTATTGCCGATGATTTTCTATACGCTTGTGCAGCAGGTCATTGCAGCACTAGTCGACTGGAAGCTATTCAAGACCGAAGATTGATTATCGAGGAGTCGAGAGCACCTCTGTAATCCGTATTCTGGCGACTTGGCTAAGAGATATCTCTGCTCGGCACTTACCAT
>CAZSNX010000765.1:0-1608 GCA_964607945.1 uncultured Candidatus Obscuribacterales bacterium | reverse complement strand
TGAGATTTCAAAGAAAGGTCGACCGAACTTTGAGCTTGCTCGACCAAGTTCACAGATCAGTCGAAAAAGGTGCCTGGCAGGATATCAATATCGAAGAATCGCAACAACTCCTTTCGGAATTGGTTGCCGACTTGCGAGTAGTGTCGCGCAAGCAAGCTGAGACTCAACGTGAATCGTCCGAAGGCGAACGCAGAGCCAGACGACTTGTGCAGCAATGTGTCTTTGCCGGCGTCGCAGTAAATGTCATGTTGGCGCTCGCGCTGGTGCTCTACTTCAACAAGAATACGGCAGCGCGCTTGAAAATATTGATGGAAAACACGCTCAAGCTGGGACGGCGCGAACGCCTTTCTCCTGCACTGGCAGGCACGGACGAGCTGGCCCATCTCGATCAAACAATCCACCGGATGGCAGACGAGTTGGAGTTGGCCATCAAGAAAGAACGCGCAATTCTGGACAACGCATCCGATATTATCTGCTCAATTGACTCCATGGGGATGTTCACTGCGGTGAATCCGGCATCCTTGGATGTGCTCGGCTATGAGCCAAGCGAGCTGATTGGCAAGAGCTCTGTTCGAATCGTATCGCCGGCAACGCTGCAGTCAACCGAGCGTTCGTTGAGCACAATCATCCAGAGCAAATCGACCGGAACCTTCGAGAATCAGATGAGACACAAGGACGGACGAACGATCGACACGCTTTGGTCAGCGCATTGGTCGGAAGACGAACAACAACTGTTTTGCGTTATCCACGATATCTCCGCTTCTAAGGAGATGCTTAGAGTAAAGCAACAGTTTGTCTCAACTCTCAGTCACGATTTGCGCGCTCCGCTCAGCTCACTCAAAGTCATGCACGCATCATTAGTCAGAGGTGTCTATGGACAGGTGCCGGCAGCCGCAAGCGCCAAACTTCAATCGGCCAATCAGGAGCTGGTGAGGCTGATTGCTCTTATCAACGACTTGTTGGACATTGAAAAGATGGAATCCGGCAAGCTCGAGATGGACGTGAGAGAGGTCTTGATTCAATCCGTGTTCGACCAGACCGTCAATGCTATCGGCGCCGGTGCGGAAGATGCCGGAATCAAGCTGGTGATTCATTCGAGCGACGCCGCCATCAAAGCAGATGAGAGACGTCTGGTACAAGTCCTGGTTAATCTGGTCGGCAATGCTGTCAAATTTTCGCCTTCCGGTCAGTCGGTAATACTTACCGCCTTCCGCGAAGATAACTTCTTGAGAGTAGAAGTCAAAGACTTCGGACGAGGAATTCCAGAGGCAAAGCTCTCAGCAATTTTCGACCGATTCGGGCAGGTCGAGTCATCTGATGCTACGGATAAAGGCGGCACCGGCTTGGGTCTGGCAATATGCAAAGCAATTGTCGAGCAATTGGGCGGTGAAATAGGAGTCAAGAGCAAGCTAAACCAGGGCAGCATCTTCTGGTTTAAGATACCGCTGGCCTAATGGCTGACCGTGATTTGACCGGATTGAATAATCATCGGATCAGGGCGGCTTCGATGGCTTCTGTCAAATGACGCACACCGGCGGCATGGGTCTTTATATCCTTCAAGTTGCTTTTGGGAATCATCATGCGGTCAAACCCCAGTTTGGCGGCCTC
>CAZSNX010000764.1:0-1616 GCA_964607945.1 uncultured Candidatus Obscuribacterales bacterium | reverse complement strand
TCCTTGATTTCATGGTGCAGGTAGCGAATCACCGCATATGGCCATTGATTCGTATCTACTCTTTCGGCAGCTGCTCCCAGCAGCTGTTGTGCCTCGTTGGTTTGATGGTTGACGTTGAATCCGAGATATCCCAGTATCACCGCCGATAGTGCCAGCTCACCTCGCCAATTGGTCATTTCCAGATACTTCTTCAAATCTACGAGCGCCGTCTGGTTCTTGACCATCAATATTCTCGTTGTTGCCCGGTAATAGTATTCTTCCGGAGCGCTAATCTTGTGGACATCTTTCGCGCCTTTGACCGGATCCAGCGGTAGTTCGTAGAGCGCCAGAGCGTAATGCGGATCGTATTTGATCGCCTGCTGCATATCTTTAGTGGCTTGCTCGTAATGGTGCATCAAAAAATGACTGATCGCTCGATCGTAATAGGCAAGCGCAAAGTTCGGCTTCAGCCGAATTGCTTCATCGTAGTCAGGCACGGCCCTTTCATGCTGTCCCATTTCGGCATAGCTGATCGCCCGATGACAGATGTATTTTGGCTCACTCGGTTTTAAGCTGAGCGCCTTGTTGTAATCTTTGATAGCTGTTTGGTATTGCTTAAGCTGATGTTCGCACAAGCCGCGATTGTCGTATCCGACCGGGTTATTGGGGTCTCTTTGAATTGCTGCATTAGCGCTCAGCAGAGCAGCTTTATAGTTGCCCATCAGGTACTCTGTTCTGCTGCGACTCAACATTCCGCCTGATTCTTTAGCGGATTGTTGAAGCGACAAGCCCTTATTTATGTCTTGCAAGCTCTTTTGATATTGCTCGAGCTTCGAGTAAACGTTGCCTCTCGTTGTATAAGCTTGAGCCAGATTCGGATTGAGTTTGATCGCCTCATTCAAATCTCTGAGCGCGTCCTGAAATTTGCCGAGTTTGTAATAGGAGTAGCCGCGACTTGCATATGCTGATGCAAGCGCCGGATCGAGTTTGATCGCTTGATTGAGGTCTTCGATCGCTTTATCGAATTGCTCCAGTTGATTGTAGGCTGTTCCGCGTTGCTCGAATGCACCGGCATCGGTGGGATCTTCCTCGATTGCCTTGTTCATCTCCTCGAGGATCTTGTTTGGATCGGTCGACGTCGCTTGAGTATAAGAGCCGGCTCTTTTCGCTGGTGTTGCCAGACCGGTTACGGAGGCGGTGGCTGTCTCCGGCTTTCTTGGGACAACCGGATTGTCGTCGACAGCAGCTGGCTGAGAAGATGCAGCCGCAAATGGCTGCGGTGATGGTGCTACCGCAGCCGGTTGCGCTACCGGATCGGCAGGAGCTGTCGGAGTCTGAACTATCGGTTGTGTACCGGTCTCAGGCGTACTGGCCGCTGACGGCAGTATCGGGGTCGGTGTGGGCACCGGGAGCTCAGCAGATGGTGGATTCGGCACGGTCGGATCGATGACCGGAGTAGGATTAGGCAATTGTGGTGCCGGCGCGGTGGGATCGAAGCCCATCTGCGCACCGCCGGTTGGGTCCGCCAGCGCTATCTGCGCCGACATAAGCAGGATAGAGGCAGCCATGAAAGCCGGCATGTGTGGACCTTTCCTGGAAGTCCTGGTGACGTTGTTAGATCTGTATTTGGCTTTCAT
>CAZSNX010000763.1:0-1646 GCA_964607945.1 uncultured Candidatus Obscuribacterales bacterium | reverse complement strand
GGAGGCTACTTGGGCGCCAAGCGGCGACGCCCTGTATTTCTATTCAGACCGGGACGGCAACCGCTGCGTCTGGCTTCAAAAGCTGGATCCAAAAACGAAACGGCCGGTGGGCGATGCGCGGGACGTATACCATGCCCATGGCGGCCGCGCGTCCTTGTCGGAACTGCCGAACAACCTGTGGAGCAACCCGGCCTTTGGCGGGGGCAAGATGGTGGTACTACCGACTTTTCGACCAGATGTTGAACGAAGCAGAGTACGACTTGATCGGCAGTGTAATCGAAGATCTTTGGTGGGCGCAAAGCGAAGAGATCGCCTTGCACGACTTGTTCGACGAAGCGCTTGTGGATCATCGTCGCAAGCACTTGCTCAATCTTCAAAAAACACGGCTTGAGATCTCGCAGCGCTTGACCAAATTGCGCACGCGGCTGGCCGAAACTATTCAGCAGTGCTTCATGAAGCGTTCTATATCAGCTTAGCGGGCGGCAGTTTCTGCCAAGCGGCACCAGCATCATTTCAAACATAAACTGATTGACTTCCGGCGTGAGTCACACGTCTTCACGGCCCACAGAAGTGTCTGGTGTCGATTGTCGACCGCCTAGTGTCGCTGTTGATACGCTGCGTGATGTGAATTCCCGAAGTTTTGACAGCCCCTGTGATATCACTCTGCATATCTCCAGTGATTTAAGAAGCGTAGCTGACGGTTAACGCAGCACGAACGGGCACTTCGTGCAGAAGGCCTTGGGAAATCGAATCGGCCGTCCTTCGAGATCGAAGCCCTCTTGGATGCTGCAGCGCAACGTATGACCGCAATTCGGGCATTGCAGATCACGGGCTCCCTCGAGAATTGCTCGTGACAGGTATTGGGCGAGCGCTTGTTTTTCGAGGTTGTCGCCCAGACCTGGTCTGGCTTCCACTTCCAGTAAGACAGCCGGCTCGACCGAGAGCGCCTTTGCGAGTAATTGTCTGTCCGAGGCGGAAAGCCAGCTTTCCAGCCCGGATTCAATATCTTCGATGCGAGCAATGGCGAAGCGCGACAATTTTGCCAGGTCTTTGACCGTCAAATTGCGAAAGTCACGCAACTGTTGTACCCGCTGTGCCAGAGTGGGTGCCAGTGGTGTTGTCGAAGGCAACGGTCTGATCTGTTTAGTCATCCTGCGATGATATCATAGCTAGGTGGCCTCGCATTCGATGAATAGAAGACGCCAAAATGCCGCCGATTCAGGCGAAGGGCAGCGAACAAATCGCTCTGTCGCTGTGCTGACTTCGGCTGCCTTCCGCCAGGTATTGATTAAGTGCAGTCAACGGTTCGTGAGGCAAGGGCGAGGATTTTCGCTGATAGCTTTGCAAGTGCTGGAGTTCGAGCAGGTCAAGCGCTCGTTGAGCGACCAAGCGGCCGATCAGCTCTCTAATCTCGCTTGCAGCACCTTCTTGAAAGGGATTCGCGGAGCGGATCGGTTATGTGTGGCTAAGCCGGGGCATTTCATTATCTTGATGCCGGATACCGATGCTGCCGGTGCGCAGGTTGCAGTAGATCGCCTGTGCCATCTGGTGGCACAGGCAAAGTCACACTTCAAGCACAAGCCGCTCAGGGCAAGTTGTTCGTACAAAGTGGCGCATTGCGAGCAGTTTCTAGGTGATGCAGAAGC
>CAZSNX010000762.1:0-1676 GCA_964607945.1 uncultured Candidatus Obscuribacterales bacterium | reverse complement strand
GCTTCGACGTGCCCACGCAAGAAATTGGCTGTGCCATCGGCGAAGTAGAAGCGCAGGAAGATTTTCCTTGACCACGATAGCACCAGTACAAATGCAACCAGTCGCCGTTCGGCACTACCAACCTTCAGTTTCCCAAAGTTAGCCCAATCGCATTGAGCTTGTTCTCCGGGCAAAGTAGCCAGTTTAAGGAAAGCTTCTCCCTTCGGCGTAGGTCTCAGGCTCGCTACAATGTCGCGAAAGTGGTCGACCCCGCCTCCGTATCCGCGCTCTTTCACCATCTGATACAGCCTGGTCGCGTTCAGCTTAGGGTACTTCTCCAACGTGCCCACGATGAACGGAACAAACTCGTCCACTTTGCACTTTCTCTGGTGATTGTTTGGTGTCAGAACACCGTTTCTTGCAAGGACCCGTGACACCGCCGAATGATGGAGCCCGAGCTGCCTTGCGATGGTGTTGGGTCGCCATCCTTCGGCGTGAAACAATCGGAGGATTTCGGCCTCCGTCTCTTTGTTCATGGTCATTGATTCTCCGTTTGAACTTTTGGTATTCGCGCCCACCGCGCCAGAAATCATGTCGAAGAAAGGGACCGCAAGGCTCGTTGCATTCCGTGCACCGGAGTTGCGGCGCATCTTTTGTCTCTTGCTCTTGACCTGGCTCAGCTGGCGATAACAGAAAAACATCCAGCGGCTGGCCCGGTGAACCATGAAGAGTCACGCTTGGAATCTGTTGCCGGCAACGGTATCTCTTCTGTCGTTGACGGTGATTCTCCCGTCCACGCTTGCTACTTTGGTAGCGACGACTGGCTTCCCGCTGTGAGCGTTTCTTCGCCTCGCACCGGCAAGCGGACGAGCAATACGACTGCCCGCGATCACAGGGGCGGCAAATGATGAACTGCCGGTAGCAGAAAGCGCATGTAGCCAGCCTCGGACAGTTGTCCAAGCTCGATTAGCAAGAAAGGCTGGACAAATGGCTTCCTGATCGCGGACACTAATTCCGCTTTGGCTCAAAAACGAAGCACACCGGAGGTTCGAGTGACAGCTCGGACCTCCACCTCTTTGCTAACAAGAATCTGGCAGAGAAGCGAAATTCAAGCAGAAAAACTATGTCTGCTGGATATGGACTATTGCGGACAGCTTAATGCTCGCCGGATTATCGCGCTTTCAGATCGCCAGCGACAGGGTTGGCCAACGTCGACTATCTATTCAGCCCTTGGCAGACTGCCTGCTTTGCCGTGGAACAGGTGCCTGCCTTGGCGTGGATTGACTGCCTGGTTTGCTCTGGAATCATTGCCTGGATTGGCGTGGAATACTCATTTTGCAAGTATCGTCAATCGATGCCTTTCGTCTTTTATTGACACATTCAGCTCTGGAAAAGACGAGAGACTCTATTCTCATTAAACGAATGGTACTCCTAGCTTCCTGTATATTTCCAGGTATCTTTGGGTGATAATTTTCCAGTCGAACTGCTGAACGAGAAGCATGCCATTTTTGCCCATTCTGTCTCTCAATGATCTGTCTTCAAGGAGCCCGCACATTGCTTGCGCCAAGTCTTCGACCTTTGTCATATCAATCAGCGATCCTTCCCGCCCTGACGTTATAAACTCGATTGGACCTGCGGTGTTAGCGGCGATTACCGCTTTCCCAGATCGCATGGCTTCCAGGCAAACGATACCGAAA
>CAZSNX010000761.1:0-1679 GCA_964607945.1 uncultured Candidatus Obscuribacterales bacterium | reverse complement strand
GGTCCAAACTCACTACACGGGACAGATTTAATTCCTGAATTTGGAGGGCGGTCAGAAACTCATTTCCTCTGAGTTTTCTTTGGATGCGTGGCACCATGTTAACGGCAGTACAGACCGCGAGATTGATGAACAGCAATCCAAGCGCCGCAAGGAAAGCTGGAGATCTAAATACATCGACAAGTCCCAGGGCAGTCAGCAACGCCGATCCGCCTTGCCCGAACCGCTGTGCGAGGACGCTTTCGTCGCTAGTCGAACTTTGAGGTATCCAGGCGCCGGCAATCGTCAAAACAACGAGTATTGAAATGAGTGTAATTGTCAGACGCAGCGAGGCCAAGGATTGAACAATGCGCCGCACATGAGTCATAGATGCGTGCTCTTTCTTTGTCCGGTTAGTCGCTACGCTAGTAACCAAATGTTGACTCCAAGTTGAAAGGAGACTTAGCCTATCTTCAGTCTAGGCTGGGCGGAGCTTGCCAGTATCGGTCCCAAGGCTGATTAGCGTCGACCATCTTCCCAAAAGAACGATGGCGCCGGATTATAGTGACGGTAGAGCTTGTGAGCCAGCAGGCAGAAGTGCTTCGGATGATGTTCGAGCTGGATGACAGAATTCCGGCAACAAGACTATAAATGCTTGTGCGCAAATTGGCGCAAGTGCTTGTACATTCCCAAGTACCACATTACAGGGACAAGTGCCTGCGGCTCCTGCGTGAATGTTTGCCACAATGCTTTCAAGAAAAAGTGTCTCCTTTCGTAATCGAGCGTAAACAGATAATGCCGAATAACCCGCATTCCTGCCTTGAAAGTGTCAAATGTCACTCGGTGCGCTTTATGCGTATAGTTCTCGAAATTTTTCAAGCTGCCGACTAGCCGCTTTCTGAAGGCATCATAGCTGTACAGTCTTTGGCACAGATTGCTATAGCCCTCGCACAAGTGCTCGTAAGTCAATCTGAGTGGAATAATATTGCTGGCAGCGCGAGTATTGTTGCCGGAGTCAGTTTCGGCACGCAGGCGCCTGGACTCCATAAGCCGGTTGTAGAGCGCCGTTCGAGGCAGCGCCTGTAGGAGTCCAACCATGGCTAGCGGGATGTTCGCTCTTTGCACGAATTCGAATATTTCATCGAAAATCCTCTCGTCATCGTTATCGAAGCCGACAATCATTCCAGCGAATACAAAGAGACCATAGCTCTGAAAAATCTCTACTGCCTTAATGAGATCCACCTTCACGTTCTGAACTTTATTGGTCTCTATTAGACTCTTCTTGCGAGGAGTTTCGATTCCGGCGAATACTGCATGAAAGTTTGCTTCACGCATCAGTGCTAGAAACTCGTGATCGGCAGTTATATCTACGCTGATTTGACAATGATAAACGGGAGGGTACGGTACGCTATCATTGAACTTGATGAGTTCCCGCATCAGTTCTCGCGAGTGCCTGCGATTGCCAGCAAAGTTGTCATCGGCAAAGAAAATTGCTAGCATCCCAGCCTGATGCCATGCACGTACTTCCTCTATAACCTGACTTCCTTTCTTGACACGGACAGCTCGCCCGAACATGACCGTGATATCGCAAAACTCGCAGTTGAACGGACAGCCACGCGCAGTCTGCACAATTCCCTGTGCATATCGATCCAACTTAACGAGATCAAGTCGAGGCGGAGGTGAATCATGCATGCTCACTTGTC
>CAZSNX010000760.1:0-1682 GCA_964607945.1 uncultured Candidatus Obscuribacterales bacterium | reverse complement strand
GAGAATTCCATTGCTGCGTCTCGATCGTCGAGCCGGGCATTGGGAAGAAGATGCGCCAACAAAGAAATTGAAATCGCACTTGATTCTCTGTGGATATGGGCGTATAGGCAAGCATTTGGGGACAATCCTCCGGCAGTATGAGATACCGTTTGCCGTGGTCGAAGTAAACGCGTCTATCATCGACGAGCTGCACGCTAAGAACGTGCCATGTGTTTATGGTGATGCCTTCAGTCCGCTCGTTCTTTCCAAAGCAAATATCCGCGATGCAGCTTGTCTGGTTGTCACTGTTCCGGACGCCGTGGTGGCAGTACATATCATCACATCGGCACGCGCTGAAAACTCAAACATTCGAATCATCGCTCGCGCTCATAGATCGGAAGACATCGAGCTCTTCCGCGCTGCGGTGGCTAATGCCGTCGTGCAGCCTGAGTTTGAAGCGAGTGTCGAGATCACCAAAATGTCTTTGATCGGCATGGAACGATCCGGACACGAGGTGCGCTCGGCATTGAAGGATATTCGCCGTCTGGGCTACATGCTGTTTCAGCCGGAGTTGCTGACCGATGACTTCGTAGAATTTCCGCACGAAGACTATTTCGGAGTTTGGTTTACCTACAACGGCGCTACCGCTACACTGCAATCACTTGATGCCAGACGCAGAACCGGGGCGACAATCCTGGCCATTAGAAACTCCTCCTCGCTTCTACCCCATCCGGATGGGGGTCTATCGCTCAATCCAAACGATGAAATATATGTAGCTGGTAAAGAGCAGCAGCTAACCGAGTTCGAGCGCACATTTTCTGTGAGCAGATTCTCGCCTGCCATCACCGTCCCAAATGACGAAATCTCTCAGCCTGGACTGACTGACTAAGCATGTCTCGGTCTATTGCCGGTCTAAGCAAGACAGTCAATCTACCTGATTCACACCCAAGGAGAATACATGAACAAGCACAAATCAGAGCTACTCTTCATCGGCGGAGGAATGTTACTGGCACCGATTGCCGGATGCGGACTGGGATTGACACTTTATTTAGTTACGAAATCCTCCGTCTGCTCAATTTTATTGGGAACCGTCATGTCTATGGCAATCTATCTTGGAGGCTGTTGGATACACATAAATCGTCATGGCTTGCCGGACGGAGAAGCGATCAGTCCCGACCAAAAACAGTCAAAACAACCGGCGTCCATCAGCAAATGACGCGTCAATAAACTTCTTGTGACAGTGACCAGCTGCTGGTTGTCCGGCAAGTCCTTGCCTGGGCTGCTGATCTTATTCTGCTTCGATTTGATGTAGCTTCGAACGGCATAATGATTTTAATCTACTTTGCATTATAGTTGAACGGCTGAAAAATATCATCTTTAGAACTTTAGAGCTAAGAGGCGGGGCGCTTTTAACGACTCCCGCCTGCTCAGCCATTTTCATTCAACCGAGGCTTGTCCGCAATCCATACGGAGTCACTCTCGATCTTCCTCTTTCTTTCGCTCGCGTTTGCGGCGAGCAGCTTCTTCGTTCTGTTTATCAATGCTCCTTCCCATCAGGACAAAGATCGTCAGGAATGAAACCATGCCGCAAACAATCGAGCCAATCTGCAGCCAGCCGACCGTGTTCGCCGCTAAAACAAATGCGGCAACCGTGAGCACCATGAAGACAATGCCAAGCTTGCGTTCGCGGTCGAGCGGTTTGA
>CAZSNX010000759.1:0-1683 GCA_964607945.1 uncultured Candidatus Obscuribacterales bacterium | reverse complement strand
CTGCTTCTGCCAGAAGCGCAGAAATTGAAGGCATGGTTGACCAGCCGGTGCATACGGCTGCTTTCAGTGAAGAATCCTTCTCGCGTTGGCAACAGAGATTGGCAACATTACGGACGAAGGAGCGATCGTCTGAAAGGTCGATGTAATGAATGCCTTTCTGCAAGCACAAATTCAGCAAGTGAAGGGGCATCAGGTGATATGGTCCGGCCGCGCAGACGGCAATCGCGATGCCGGATAGCGCTTGCTCCAGAGACGCCGGCGAATTGAGATCGACGACCTTTTGACTGAGGCGCAATTGGCTGTCCGCCGGAAATTTACTTGCAACCTTTTCCAAGTGTTGCTTGCGACGGGCTGCCATAACTATTTCTGCAGAAGTAAAGGCTAGTAGTTCTTCTACCAACAAACTGCCGAAGTAACCGCCGGCGCCGATGACAAGTATTCTTTCCATGTCCTGCTTCGAGCTGCTCGTTAATTAGATACTTTATACCGGTTGAAAGAACCAAGCGTACATTTGTCGATGATTTAACTGATGAGCCGAGTTTGCCAATTTTTTGAGCCGGTGTTGCAACATCATGGGCTTAGTTTAATAGCAGGAAGCCTTTGTTGATTCCGCGGGAGCGAATCCAGCAAATCGAACCAACGGATAAATAGAGGCTCCAAATTAAAACCGATCGGTAAGAGGCAATCGACAGTCATTCGACAGCGGTTACTCTACACCGATCATCTGCCAGCCATTCGGCTATCCCTTATGCTGGCGGTCAATCGGACGAATTGATCGATTCGTGGGGGCGAAATCGGTCTTTGTCCGATCGGACCTTTAAGCAAACAATCTACAATTGGCTTTCGTACTCCCTGACGGATTGCCGTTGTGATTGAGCTCACCGAAATAGTAAAGACATATAATGCCGGAATGCAGCCGGTTCATGCTTTGCGCGGTGTTTCGCTCAAGATTCAAGCGGGGGAGTATGTGGCCATTATGGGAGCTTCCGGCTCCGGCAAGTCGACCTTAATGCACCTGCTTGGTTGCCTGGACCGCCCAACGTCCGGACGGTATGTTCTAGCCGGCAAGGAAGTGCAGACTCTCAGTCAGGACGAACTGGCCGAAGTCCGCAACCGCTTAATTGGCTTTGTTTTCCAGCAGTTCAATCTTCTACCCAGGATGACTGCCCTGGAAAACGTCATGCTGCCTCTCGTATATGCAAAAGTCGAGCCGGCTACCCGTAAAGAACGGGCTGAAACCGTCCTCAAGCTAGTTGGCTTGGGAGAAAGAATGCATCACAGACCGAATCAATTGTCCGGTGGGCAGCAGCAGCGGGTCTCAATCGCCCGCTCGCTGGTGAACGAACCTCAAATTATTGTTGCCGATGAGCCGACTGGCGCCCTGGACAGCCACACCTCAGCAGAGATTATGACCCTATTAAAGGAGCTTCATTCTCAAGGTATGACGGTTATCTTGGTTACTCATGATTCTGAGATTGCCAGCTATGCTCGGCGTTTGATTCGCATTAAGGATGGCTTGATTGTTGGCGACACTTTAAGTGTCTCTACTAGAATGTAACTGGGGAGGACTTTAGATATATACTTATCTCGAAAACTCTACGGTACGATAGAGACAGCGAATTTGTTTGATGAGAGGATACAGACCATGGCAGAAACAACTACAACTCCCGGCCTCGTAAGTGT
>CAZSNX010000758.1:0-1689 GCA_964607945.1 uncultured Candidatus Obscuribacterales bacterium | reverse complement strand
TAATTTTGATTTTGCTTGGCACTGCTTTTGGTGTCATAGCCAAGTGTAGCTTGTAGGTCACTTGACTGTCCCTGTCGTGGGCGGTGGAGGTGTGAAATGCGCGTGTTGGATCATTTAACGGCAGAGAGGTTATTGGCAGTAGCCGCACCGGAGCTGCTGTTCACTTGCTCGCTTCACGAGGCCAAAGCAGAGTATCGTCAGTTGGTTCGAATTTGGCATCCGGATTCTAATCATCTGGCTGTTGCTCCGGAAGTCTTTTCGCATATCGTTGCTCTTTATGATCGAGCAAAGCAAAAACTGCTTGATGGCAGTTGGAAGGAACCGGTAGAGAAGATTGAGCAGGAGCAGCCAGGGCTCAAACGATTTCGTTGTGTAGATGGTTCCATTAAATCCATAGTCTACGAAAAGTCCAAGGTGTTTGAACTTGGTCACAGCTACATCAGCGATCACTACGTAGTCCATGAGGTTCTAAATGAGTATCAGGATCTTTTCAGAGCCGGCCGCTTGCGTACTCAAAATTTGCGATTTCTTGACGGACAGATGGCGGTCGAAATGGCTTCCTTTCTTCCTCAAGCAGTTGATACATTCAAGACGGCGCATTCAAGTGTATTAGTCGTTAGAAAAACACCCGATCAGCTTTTACTGGCCGATGTGCTTGTACATTGTCGAGGACGAATAGAGCCGATCGAGCATGTCGGCTGGATTTTGAATGTTCTGTACAATCTAAGTTGCTATTTGGAATGGTTGGGAATTGCGCACAATGCAATCTCGGCAGATACTTTTTTTGTCTCGCCGCTCAGGCACTCAGGAATGCTTTTGGGAGGCTGGTGGTATGCGGCTCCAATCGGCAGCGAGCTGGTGGCGCTCAACGACCATGCTTTGGCGGTAATTCCGGAAGACATCGTTCGAGCAAAGCGGGCGGATGGGCGCGCCGATCTGGAATCAATCAAGGCAGTCGGACGCGAGTTGCTTGGCGATCTTTCCGGCGTCAGCTTATTGCTGGACGATAGTCTGCCGAGAGTCTTAGCTGAGTGGTTGAACCTGCCGTCAAGCGGCAGCGCCACTCAAGATTATGCCGATTGGAAATATGAAGTTCTCGAGTCGGCTTTCGGTCAACCGAGTTTTGTTAACTGGAATCTGGATAGTAAAGCGCTATACAAGGAGGGCTAATCATGGGTACTTCGAGATGGAGCCCGGCAGACTGGGCCGCTTATGTCGCCTCGGCAGGAAGCAAGTCTGCGGCAGAGCTGTTTCGCGGCTCTTCAATTCACAAAGACCTCAATCCTAAAACTATCAAAGTTCGAGAATCTTGCGACTCGGATTTCAATCCGCTGTCGACTCCGATCATCGTTGCGGTAGATGAAACCGGCTCGATGGGGATGTTAGCCGAAACGCTGATTAGACATGGGCTGGGAGTTTTGATTGAAGAGATCTACGATCGCAAGCCGGTGACGGATCCTCACCTAATGTGCATGGCATTTGGTGATGCGTGGTTCGATACCGCACCGTTGCAAGTTACGCAGTTTGAAGCTGACATTAGACTGGTCGATCAATTAAGTAAGTTCTACATCGAAGGAAACGGCGGTGGCAATTCTTGTGAGAGTTACAACCTGCCTTGGTACTTCGCTGCTACTCGCACTAAATGTGATGCTATCTTGATGAGCATCAAAATGTGCTATCTGTTTACGG
>CAZSNX010000757.1:0-1690 GCA_964607945.1 uncultured Candidatus Obscuribacterales bacterium | reverse complement strand
GTCGATCAATTCTTAATGCCTCTGGAGATTAGGATAGCCTTCCATTATAAGCTTTTCCGCCTCGCGAGCTTTTGCAACAGAATTATTTCTCTCTTCAATGTCGTTACAGAATTTCCACCGGCTTGCGCCGCTGGCTAGTTTTTGCCGGCTGCCAGTCGAGAGTCCCATATATAACGAGACGTATCCGGACGAGACTTTTCCGGCTGTGGCGATGTCTCGTTTGCAAGCGCTTCTCCGCTTAGAGGCTCAGCCTTAACAAGCGAATTGGCTGGTGAAAGTTCTGCTTGCGGTGCCGGCGCGGCCTGAAAATTGAGCGCAGGCGCATTTATTTGAGTTGTGCCTTGATTAGTGTTTGTGGTAGCGTTTCGCAGCTCTATGTCTGCTTGAGGCTCCGCGCTAGTTGAGGTTGGAAGCCCTGTTTGAATCTGTTGGAATGTCAGTTGCTCGTTGGCCGGTGAGGATTTTAGATTGGGTATTACCCAGGTTCCTATATGTCTGTGGGGCTGATTTTGCATGATTGGCTTCGATGCCGCTGGCTTGATTTCCGGCTCTTTCGGCTGGGCCGTTGCCGGCGATTCAACCGTAAGTGACTGTTGGTTGGACTGAGGAGGCGGTGCACTCAACCAGGCCATTACTAGCACTGCAACTGCCACTCCGGCTGCGATCTTACTTGTAAGTATCACCGAGTTTTTTCTTGCGCCGGCTCGGCAGTCGACTGTCATTACCGCACCATCTTCACGCAGATAAAGCACTGCCGGGCGCAGTCCTTCGCGAAACCAGATCCATGACAAAACAGTTGCCACGGATTCCTTCTGGCGGTTGTATGTGAAGTGTTTGCATGATTCGCACCAGCGGACTTTGTTGTCCCCGGACATTTTCGACCAGTCTACCGGGCATGGAGACGCTTTCCTGAAGATTACTTCTGTCATGCCTTTGTTTCTTCCGACCGAACTTTGTTGAATGGCAATTTGTGCTTCTACGTGATTCGCTAACATTGCCCAGCCCTCGCCCTGTAGATTAGTACCGTTCCATAACTCAGAGATTACGCATGAAAAGTTACCGAAGCCGGACAAAATTGTGGCAATTGCATGACATTTCAAGTGCGTGCCGCCAATGGCTTTATTTATTTAGTCGGACTTGCGATCCTGCCTGCTTGCCAGCTTGCTTGCTTCGTAACGAAATCGTGCTGATGTCTACCAAGGAAGAGCGGTAGAGCTGCCGCGCGCAATGCAAAGAGTTCCTTTGCTGGTAGCGTCACAGTTGTCTCGCACGCCGACTGTCAGATGAATGGTTCCAGGACTGTTTGGCATACTTCCTCGCCGCGTTATTCCGGCCGGATCGCCAGAACTCCAACCGCTATAGCCGGTGTCGTTTGCACCATTTGCGGTATTGGTGCTGTTAGCGTCATAGGATGGATCGCCTGCTTGTACGTTGCCGTTTACAAGTTCTGCGCTGTAAATGGGCAAGAAGAAAGCATGGGATTGCTTTGGATTGTCCATATTGTAAAAGTCGACAACTCCCAGGGCATACCCTTTCGATTCAGAGGCAGTGCTTGCTATGCCTGATCCGGCGATTGAAATGAGTTCTGGAATCATGGTGCAATCAAGGATTTTGAATCCGGGGGTAGCCGGTGCTGCGGCGACTCTCAAATCTATCCGCACCAAATCTATCTTCTGTCCGTCGACAATTG
>CAZSNX010000756.1:0-1714 GCA_964607945.1 uncultured Candidatus Obscuribacterales bacterium | reverse complement strand
CTTGTGGCTCGGAGGCGTTGCGGGATTCCATGGAACGGCATGTTTCACAAGCCCCTGGTGTCGATTGCTGGATCTGAGCGCAGATCAAGCAAGAATGCGAGCGATGGAGGCGCATCGACAAGGACTGCTCACGATGCGAGCTGTTGGAGAAATTGTGGAGATAACCTTTCCCGGATTTCCTGCAATTGAACACGTGTCATCATGAACGCTATTGATCGATTGATCGCAAATTACCAGCGGCAAGTTACCCTTCCCTGGCCAAGCAATCTTGCCGGCAAACAGCGTGTGTGGTTCGCGGTGTATCCGCCGTCTGAAGAGCGACGCCTTCGCGCGCATCTGCAGCATTTTGAGACCGCCACATTGGAAGCCAGGCATGGGTGGCTCGTGATAGACCTGACGCGGCTACTGCCGGAATGGCTTTCCCAGCATGAATACCGCGAGGGGATCTTTGCAGAACCGCAGTTCCTTTCGGCGAACCAGGAACTAGAAGAGCTGGCAGTTGAGAGGGTCATGAAAGCCTGCGCCGCAGAAGAGGCAGATGAGAACACGGTCGTTGTCGTACTGGGTCTTGGTAGCCTTTTTGACTTCATTCGAGTTTCCCGGTTGCTTGATGCGGTGGAATCCACCATTCGAGGTCGGCTGCTCGTGCTGTTTCCTGGGGAGTACCGTCAGAATAGCTACCGCTTCATGGATGCGCGGGACGGCTTTAATTATATGGCCATCCCCATCACAACTACGGAGAGCTTTTTAAAATCATGAAAAACCGCGAAGTGTATTGGCGCGATCCGCTCACGACGGAATTACTCAACAACGGTGTATCAAAGGTCGCAGAGATCGAGAATGACCCCGAGCAGATCAAGACACTGCGATTCGAGTTAGAGAACTTTGTGTGCGACGGAGAATATGCACGGGGACTTGAACGTATTCTGAAGGCCTACCTGGATGGCCTCAATCGTGAGGAGCAAAAAGCCGTCTGGGTAAGTGGCTTCTTTGGTAGCGGCAAGTCGCATCTCGTCAAAATGCTGCGTTACTTGTGGGAGGATTACCGGTTTACAGACGACGCCACGGCTCGATCACTAGCGAAATTACCACCAGAAATATCTGACTTGCTGACTGAGCTCAGCAACAGGAGCAAATCCTATGGTGGCTTACGTGCGGCTGCGGGAACGTTGGGTGCTGGGGCCATGGATAACGTACGCCTCGCCTTCGTACAGCTCGTCCTCCGGTCGGCAGGCCTTCCAGAAACAATGGCACAAGCAAAATTTCTCTTATGGCTATCTAGTTCAGGTCTCGCTAAAAAAGTAGATGATGCACTGAAACAAAACAATCGCAACCTCCACAAAGAAGTCCGTAACCTGAAGCTCTCGACACCTCTTGCAGAGGCACTGCTGCAGGCTGACCCCAAATACGGCACGGTGGCCAACGCGCAGGCCGCATTACGGGCAGAATTCCCCGACAGCACTTCGCCGACCATCAATGAAACCCTAGACTTGATTCGTCAGGTGTTTGGCAAGGATGGAAAGTTGCCCTGTACGCTGCTCGTTGTGGACGAAATCCAGCAGTTCATCGGCGAGAAAATTCCACGGGCGATGGATGTGCAAGAAATTGCGGAACATTGCTGCAGAAGTCTTGATCGACGGTTCTTACTGGTCGGAACTGGGCAGTCGGCGCTGACGACTACCGCCAGTTTAGGCAGGCTACAAGCTCGGTTCGC
>CAZSNX010000755.1:0-1723 GCA_964607945.1 uncultured Candidatus Obscuribacterales bacterium | reverse complement strand
CAATCGGTACGGCAGTCGTGAGAGCATTGGAACTGCCGGCATCAAAGGGCAATGCGGATCTTTCTGAATTAGTCGGCGAGCTCAAGAGACAAGTCAGTAGTGTGCGTGATGCTGTTCCTCCGGTACTCAGAGCGCCGGAGCTTTCGCTGGAAGATCTTCTACATCTGAAGAAGACTATTGGTGCACCCGAGCAAGCGAGCGAGCAAGTTGATTCAAAGACAATTAGTCTTCCTTATGGGATAACAATCAGAATTCCGCTTCCGGGAGATGGCTCCGGCGCAGGTGCACTGCCTGATGCGACGAGTCGGCGTGAGCCAGATGAAGCGCCGAAGGTCGATACTCTCAAATCAGAAGCAGGCATTGCTGGATCTTTAGATGCGCGAACAATGCGTGACTTGCTAGAACATCCCGAACGGTGCGGTTATGCCGTAGAAACGGATTCAGGTGGTCGACCCTCAACAATAGTAGATGCACAGGGGCGGACGATAAACATAGCATATGATACTGCTGGTAGTGTCAGGCAAATCTCCTTCGCCGATCGAACAAGGGTGATTGTCAATGCCGATGGACAGGTAAGCATTGTCGATCAGCCGCAGCAAGTCGCGTCGGCTGATTGGAATCAATTACGTTTGAGGTTGGAAGATAAGACTATAGAAAGAGGCTTCGGTGTTGGTTGTTGCATGAATATTCATGAGCCATTAAATACCGCAACTTGGAATGGTAATGTCGATAGTCTAATGATTCGTCCTACGAGGCCAATTGATATCGGTTTAGGTGATACCAGTTCGATCGATTCAGTAATTCCGAGAGACAAAGAGCCGATAGATTGGACGAAGTTGGGGAAATTGTTGCGTGAGAAGCCGATAGATAATGGCTTCGACTGCCCTCGGCAGGGCTGTATGGTGGACCATAGAGTGCCGAGAAATGAATGGAAGTTCACAGTAAATGATCTCAAAGGCAGACCGCAAGGGCTATTTGATGTCGGTCCACGCGATTCCAGTTCTATCGATTCAATCTTTCGGAGTGAGTTGCCTTCGATTAAATTGCCTGCGGATAGCGTAGGTTATTCAGGTGACGTAGGAGCGAACTTGGATCGGGAGTTACCCTCTAAAGAGATCATTCCGGTAAGCCCGGTGTCTGATATGGCGGTGGTGCGAACTCCGGAGCTCATGCTGGAGCGAGATAACACCGGAAGACTCGAACAGATCAGAAGCGGTGACCAGAAGATAATGGTCAAATACGATGGTGACAAGAACATTCCGTCAGGATTCGAGCTGCGCGGAAAGGATGGCTCGCTACTTGCGAGTTACACTGGGCAGTTCGAGATTGACGAGAAAACTGGTGTTGTTACTGTAACCCAAAGAGATAAGTCCAATGAAGGGCTTGCACGCATTCAGACCCGGTACTTTCCAAACGGTGATCTCGAGAGAAATGAGTATAACGAGCTTGGCTTACGTACGAAGCAATTTTTCACAAGCAGTGCGGAAGACGGTACGCTCAAAATGCTCACCACTAACTATAGCTATCTGCCTGCCAATGCGGCTTCGCTCAAGGACATCAATTCTGTGCGGTCTACTCAGACTGATGAAAAAGGTCGACTTACAGAAACAGCACAGTTTAATAGTGTCGCTGCAGTCGAGTCCGGCAAACCATTCATCGCTGAGCAGGTGAAGTACTCAAGCGACGGTACATGGCAAAGAGAATCACGAATAGTGATTGGTAG
>CAZSNX010000754.1:0-1740 GCA_964607945.1 uncultured Candidatus Obscuribacterales bacterium | reverse complement strand
AGTTTCAGTCTGTGCCTCGTGAAATTTTGTATGACAATTTGAAATCCGCCGTGCTGGAGAGGGTTGGCAGCGCAATTCGTTTTAATCCTGATCTGCTGGCGCTGGCCGCTCACTACAGATTTGCACCAAAGCCGGTAGGCGTCCGGATGGCCAATCAGAAGGGGCGAGTTGAACGCGCAATCAATTACGTGAGAACCTCATTCTTCGCCGCCCGCCAATTCTCGGACATTGATGACCTAAATGCTCAGGCTCTGACCTGGTGTGAGAAGGAAGCACTTCAAAGGCAGCAGCCACAAGGCAGAGGGCTGACAGTTGCCGAAGCATTTGAAACAGAACGGGGCTCTCTACTGAACCTACCGGCCGCACCATTTCCAGTCATTGAGCGAAAGCCAGTACAAGCCGGTAAGACGCCGTACGTCCGCTTTGATCTCAACGATTACTCTGTCCCATACCAATATGCCAACGATCGCCTGATTGTGGAAGCAACGCTCGATGAAGTGAGCATTAGCAATGGAAGGGAAGTTGTAGCCACCCACAAACGCACATTCGACAAGGGAATCGTGGTCGAAAATCCGGAGCATGTGAAAGAGCTGGAGGGACTCAAGCGCCAGGCACACAAGCACAGAGCAGTAGATCGCATTCGGAATGTTGTTCCCTCCGCCAATGAATATTACCGATTAGCAGCAGAGAGAGGACATAATCTCGGCAGGCTCACGCAACTGCTCATCCGTATGCTCGACTTGTACGGCGCAGTCGAGCTAGAGGTGGCCGTTGCTGAAACGCTTGCGAAGGGACCGCTGCATTCCGCAACCATTCAGCGCATTCTCGAGAAAAGACGAACGACGCGCGGATTGCCGCCACCGGTCCCAGTGCAATTTGCCCAGCGCAAAGTTCAGGAATTGACGATCGTGCCAGGGAGCCTCGCCAAATACGACAACCTACTCAAGGAGGAAATTGAGCAATGAATGGACTAAAGGAACGAGTGCAGGAGCTAGGAATCTACTCGATATTGGCTGATTGGAGTTTCTACGAAAAGCAGGACTGGCTTCCACGGCTTGTTGGCGAAGAAGAGAAGATCCGCGACAGTCGAACCCTGGAACGGCGCATCAAGGAAGCTCGCATCGGGCACTTCAAACCCATGTCGGAATTTGACTGGAGCTGGCCCGATGAGGTAGACCGGGAGCAAGTCGAGGAGCTGTTCGCGCTCAACTTTCTAAAAGACCACTCAAACGTGGTGCTTGTCGGCAACAATGGACTGGGCAAGAGCATGATCGCTCAGAACCTGGCAAATGCGGCGCTGCTGCAAGGCACCAGCACTCGTTTTGTCAAAGCCAGCGACATGCTCAATGAGCTGGTCGAATGCGACGGCTCTCGTGCAAGGCGGGCAGCCTTGAAGAAGTACTGCAAGGTTGGTCTTCTGGTAATCGATGAGGTGGGCTACATGAAATATGACAGCCGGTTTGCCGATCTGCTGTATGAAGTTATCTCTGCCAGGTACCAAAAGTGCTCCACGATTGTGACCACAAACAAGGCTTACCGCGACTGGAGCGAAATCTTCCCGCACGCGGCTTGCGTTGTCACCCTCGTTGATCGACTGGTGCATCGGGCAGAGACAGTGGTTCTAAAAGGAGAATCCTACCGCCACAAAGAAGCCCTGGAGCGGGCTATCGAAAAGGCGAAGTCCCGCAAGAAGGGCAAACCCCGCCAGCAGAAGGAAGATTAGCTGGTTCACACTGCCAG
>CAZSNX010000753.1:0-1766 GCA_964607945.1 uncultured Candidatus Obscuribacterales bacterium | reverse complement strand
CCCTCACGCTCATCAGGCCAGTATTCAGATGTCTTATGAATGACAACCCGGCGTGGCAACTGCTTTAGCTCATCTTTATAGCGTTTGAGAACTAGCGACACCAGCTCTTCAGCCACTTGAGCGGGCATATGTGGCGAATTACCATGTTTGCTAACATCCCAGATGAAATCCTGTCCACGAAGCACCAAGCCGTTTCCTTGTTCATCAAATGCCTGGGCAATCCCTGTGAAGTAGGAAGTATTCCTCGATCCCGGAACCCGATGGAAACTGATGCCGACATAGCAAGTCCCACCATTCAAACCAGATGGCATCCAGGGGATACCACCCGACTTGTAATAGAGGGCGGTAAAAAAGTTCCACGCACACCTTGATCGATGATCAACATTTCTGCTTTGGGGAACCGCTTCAGTCGTTCTTTGAAGTATAATTTGCGTCGGGAGCCGGTACTTCATCGCAATTGCCTTAGTCGCTCGTCGAAGATCGCGATGAACTTGGCCATGTTGCTTATCAAAATAATCGACCTTACCGCTGGTTCTAACCAAGCTGCCAGGCAATGCGAGCACAATGTATTCAGGGGGACGATCTCGTTGCGCAAGCAATCGCAGTTTGTCGCCAATCAGCTCCACTGTTGCTTCAAATCTTTCCCTCTTAGACCGGATCCTTCCTGCAGATTCCAGCTCACCTAAGGTCAGCTTTTCCACCGTTTCGTTTTCAAATGCTAACTGGCTATAAAATCCACGGTCTGACTTAAAACCGGGGAAGCGATAGTTCTTCTCATCTCCGACAACTCCTGCTGAGCAGGATTCCAACCAACCTAACGCAGATTCAACACTCTCCCCTGTACCAATAAAGCCAACCCGGATGGTTTCTGGATGCCGCTTGCCCATATCCAAAGAGCGCGGGCCAAAAAGGGAGATGCCTCGCTTGGGACACAAATGCAGCCTATCTGAGGCAAACTGCAACGATGGCTCGTTGAAATACTCGCATCGTACAAGTACGGGATCAGTCCTCAAGCGGTTCTCCTTGATCCGTGCCTATATCACCAGCAGCAGCATCAAATTCATCAAAGTCACTAGCCTCGTAGAGTTCTGCAAGCGTAAGTAAATCGTCTTCGTAACTTGCCGCCATTCGAACAGCCTCATCACCGGCCACCTCTGGCCATGTAATGCTTCCGCTCATTAGTGTATTTTCGATCACCAGGGCTTGTTTGCCAAATAGGCATGTAATCCGAGGTTTTCCTTGAGAGAGAAAGTCTCGCCAGAACTGCACTTCCTTGAGCACATCAAAATTGTACATGCGCGACTTACGCTTTGTATTTCTCTTCCCTGTCGCCTTGCCTTCGAGCGACGCAAATCCATCAGACGTGAACCTCCGCTCAGGTCGAATCGCTAAACCCCACGAAGGCTGTAAGAGCTTGTGAAACCGAAGGCCGACTGCTAAGTGCTCCCAATGTCTTTTTGCTTCATCATTATGTCTGAAGTGTGGATTCCACGCGACATTCCGCTCAGACCTACCGCCGCCGACTGACAGATATGAAACTCGCTTTTCCTTTCCAGGCTCATCAGGCTCAAAGTAATAGCGGTGATGATCTCTGTCGAGCTTTAATCCTAAACGACCAGTGATCTTATTCACCGTGCGATTAAGCAGTTCTACAAACCATCGCTCGAAATCCGGCTGTCCCCACCAGTCACTCACGCTGTGCCGCTTTACCGAAAGCGGATCAACGACCATAGCGAAAGGTGAATCAAGTTCACTTAGATTGTTGA
>CAZSNX010000752.1:0-1788 GCA_964607945.1 uncultured Candidatus Obscuribacterales bacterium | reverse complement strand
GCCAGTGTATCTGGACTCTGAGAAACACGATTCCGACTTTCCGACTGCTACTATATGGAAGAAACGCGATAGCCTTGGGTATAACCACCGTATAAGGCGGTACCAGGCGGTAAGAGGTCCTAATGTACAACTGGCAGACCCGCTTCAACGAGCGCAGAGCACAATTCATCGCACGTTCACTTGAACGGCTCGGTGGAATGGACATTTTGATTCACAATATGGAGATGCGTCCAGGCGATCTCAGCATGCTCAAGCAGATCGCTCAACACTTCCACCAATTGAACGGAGCTGCCGGCATCTACGAAATGACCGACATCTGCAAAATGGCTGGTTTCGGCGAAGATCAAGTAACTCAGCTCATCCAGCACAATATCGACGTCGGGCGCGAAGAGATACAGATGCTCAATGAGATTCTGCAAAATCTTCGGCGCAGCTTGCTGGGCGAACAAGGCGAAGTTGCCGAGCCACAAACCTTTCAATTCGACATTCAGCCAGGCAAAGGTTTGGCCGACGTAGTAATTGCAATTACCGATCAATCAAGTCTTTATGCGTTAACCCGGATGCTGGAAGAAAAGAACCTCTCCGTGCGCTCTTGTCGCAGTGCCGCTACCACAATCGATGCAGTCAAACAGCGAATGCCGGATGCGCTAATCATGAACATTCCGCAACCGGACGGCAACGGTTATGACGTCGCGCGGCAACTGCGGCAGCTGCCGGAAGGGCACAAGCCGGCAATTATCATGCTCAGTCAGGAATCCAAATTCTCGGACAAAGTAATGGCGCTGAGAAGTGGTGCTGATGCCATATTCGAGCAGCCGATCGACCTGCAAAAGGTGATTACTAAGCTGATGCTCTATCTCGAGCGAGACAAGCCTCAGGCGCTGCGAATTTTGTCGGTCGAAGACGATCCCGACCAAGCAGTATTTGTCCGTTCCGTTTTGGAATCAGCCGGTTACAACGTCGCGACTCTTTCCAATCCACGCAACTTCGAAGAAACATTGATTCAGTACGATCCGCATTTACTGCTGCTCGACATTATGCTCGGCGACATGAACGGGTTCGAACTGGCAAAGTTCGTCAGGCAGCACGAGCGATTTGCAACCGTTCCAATCATCTTCCTGACCACTCAAAATCAGCTGAATTTCCACATTCAAAGCGCTCGCGTAGGCGGAGACGATCACTTGGTCAAGCCGGTGGCGCCACCACTTTTAGTGGCAGCAGTCGCCGGAAGGCTTGAGCGGTACAGGATGCTACAAAAGATCATCGGCCGTGATGCTCTCACCGGCTTGATGACTCACGGTACTTTCATGGAGCAATCGGCTAAGCTGGTCAGCAGCTACGATCGCAAGTACACAGTCAACCTGATTGTGTTTGATATAGACAACTTGAACGTAATCAACGAGCGTTTCGGCTATGCAAACGGAGACAAGGTAATCCTGGCAATGGCCAACCTCCTCAAGGAGAGCTTCCGACAAACCGAAAGGCTCGGCCGCGTGGGAGGCAATGAAGTGGCGGTGATTGTCGAAGATCTCGAAGAATACGAGTTGGAGTCTTTGATCGAGCATGTTTTAAAAGACTTCGAAGCGAAGCGACACACTGCCGAAGGGATGCCGTTTTCTGCCACGGCAAGCGCCGGGCTCGCCGCACTGCAACCGGGGATGGATCTCAAGACTTGGATGAATGCTGCCGAAAAGGCGCTCAAGGTAGCGAAAGAGAAGGGCAAAAATCGCGTCATTAGCGCCCATGCGGCCAGCGCCTGGGAGACCCGCCGCACTCTGCAGTAGAACT
>CAZSNX010000751.1:0-1804 GCA_964607945.1 uncultured Candidatus Obscuribacterales bacterium | reverse complement strand
GGACATTAGTGCTTCTCTTTTCCTGGTTCACCACCGCGCCATGCAGCGGCGAACAATTTGCATGGCGCGGTTATCTGGTAGACAACCAATGCGCGGTGAACCTAAAGAAAGATTCGAGCCCGAAACCGGCTCTTCGAGAACACTCGAACATCTGTGCCTTGAAAGAATCCAGCAAAGCTAGAGGATATTGCATTTACGCAGACGGTGAATGGCTGGAACTCGACCAAGCCGGAAACACTCTTGCAATCAAGCTTTTAAAGAAGAGTAAGCGCAAGAACAGATTTTTCGTGGAGGTCAACGGAGAGCTGAAGATCAAGCCAGTGCAATCCATAGAAGTTGGTGCAAACTCCGTAAATGTGAGTCAGGCTGGGGAAATACGGTTAATCGAGGCTACTGGTATCAAAGAGATATCTGAGCCTCCAAGCAAATGGAGCATCTAATCGTGGACTTGAACGGAGCCGGCGATAGAGCCTGAATACCTGAAGACAGAGTGACTTCCGGAAATTGGCGATGGCTAGTAGAGCCCTGTGCCAAGAATACACACGGCGGTACGAAAAGGTGCATGCTTTGGAGAAAGCGATCAGAGAGCTAGCCATGCGTGGTCCCCAAACAGGCGACCTGGAGCCATTCGTATTGGTGATGCCCGAGGAATACAAGACAACGTCAACCGATCCAGTAATGTGCTATCGGAAATTTCTTGTGGCGGAGAAAACGCGATATGCGACATGCGCCAAGCTGGTGGCGCAATCGCAAGGCACATATCTAGATCAAGAGTAGACTGGTGTTAGGACTCAAACAAAGAGCGGAAGCAGAAGCCATAGGGTGGGGATGGATGAGCTGAAGCCGAAGGGTAGAGAGATACAAGAAAATCGCTTAAAGGCGCGATTAGAGACGGCGCGCAAATTTGTGAGAGGAGGGCAGGAAGAAGAGGCAGAGCGACTGTACAAGCAAGCGCTGGAAGATGCGGAAGCGTTGGCAGGCGAGAGCAGCCCGCTGGTGGGTCTTGTGCTTGTGGATCTGATCGATTTCTACGACCATTGTGACAGGCGGCACGAGGGAAAATTGTTGTGGAGCAGGCTAAGGCAGGTAATTATCGCTTATCTGAAGACGGATGAATGGGGAGCTGAGCTCGTGGCGCATCTCGACGGGAATGATGGACAAGAGTGATGCGGACTAGAGAACGGCCCGGTTGTTCAGAGAAAACCATCGAATAAAATTGCAGAACTGTTGAGGCGAAAAGGAAGGATGTCCGGATCAGAATCGCCGTTGGAAATGCTTCTTGTTGCCGCAAATGAAGCGGCAGAGAAAGGGGATGTGGAACGAGCAGATTCACTGTTCAAGCAGGTGGTGAAAAAGACGGAGATGAAGTTTGGTCCTGAGTCAAGGGAGTTCGGGCAGGCGTTATTTTTACTTGCGAGTTTTTACAAACAGCAAGGGAGGCTGAAGGAAGCGGCCGACCTTGTCAACCGGAGCCAAGAGATCCTCGCCCGACACCGAAAAAGTACAATCTGAGCGTGTTGGCAGATGGATTCCGATCTGGCTGATTTGATCGGAACGAGTCTCTTTGTTATTGGGCAGCATAGTCATGGTTGTCTTGTGGTTAGGTTCGAGGAGCAAGAAAAACTGTAACAGGAAACATAAAGCTTCGTAGCACTACGGCTTGCGGCGGCGAGATGCGCAATTCAACAGTACGCCGCAGTTCTTCTGCTGCTTGAATCGTTCAGGGCCGGTGACAGTTTGCCAGCCGGAGGAAAAAGGGATGCGCTATTCATCAATTCAAGTCTTTCTCAGACTTTTTAGCAAG
>CAZSNX010000750.1:0-1828 GCA_964607945.1 uncultured Candidatus Obscuribacterales bacterium | reverse complement strand
ATTTGGCAAGCCCCGTCACTTTGCATGGTATCCGGCGATGCCAACCGGAGCAACAAGACTGCGAAGCGAGCAATGCAAACCGACATGCGCGATGAATAATTGATGACAGCCGACAAAGAAGGCAGATGCCCGCTGGCTGGAAAGCGCTCACATCAGCGCGCGCCGGTGTTTAAATTAAGCTGTCAAGCTTCCTTTGCTTTCTGGCCACGCCGGTCTCTTGCGCCGCCTTTGCCACCGCCTGCGCCACCGATTCAGCCACCTTGGGATTGAAGACCCCTGGAATAATGTATTCCTCATTCAGCTCGTTGGGCGCCACTACGGCAGCCAGTGCATGCGCAGCAGCAAGCTTCATCTCTTCATTGATGTCTGCCGCGCGGCTGTCGAGCGCTCCGCGAAAGATGCCTGGGAAACAAAGCACGTTATTGATTTGATTTGGATAGTCCGAACGGCCGGTAGCCATAATCCTGACATACGGTGCGGCATCCTCCGGCATTACTTCCGGAGTCGGATTCGCCATGGCAAATACGATTGGATCTCGCGCCATACGAGACAAATCACTGGCATCGACAGTACCCGGACCGGAAAGTACCATATAAAGATCGGCTCCATCCAGGGCTTCGTGAATACTGCCTTGGAAACAATCCGGATTGGTATTTTCGGAAAACCAGTCCTTCATGTAATTCATTCGTTCAGTGCGCCCTTTGTAGAGCGCCCCTAGACGGTCGAAGCCGATAATATTCTTGACGCCGGCAGACATCAATATCTTGGAGCAGGCGACGCCGGCTGCGCCGACTCCGCTGACCACGACCTTGAGCTCTTTCATCTCCTTCTTTACTATTTTGAGCGCGTTGATCAACGCAGCAAGAACCACCACCGCGGTTCCATGCTGGTCATCATGAAAGACCGGGATATCAAGCTCACTCTTTAAGCGCGCCTCAATCTCGAAGCATCGAGGGGCCGATATATCCTCCAAATTTATGCCACCAAATACGGGGGCAATCTGCTTAACCGCTTTGATAATCTCCTCAGTATCCTTCGTCGCCAGACAAATAGGAAAAGCATCGATTTTGCCGAACTCCTTGAAAAGCATCGCCTTGCCTTCCATTACCGGCAAAGCCGCCTCCGGTCCGATATCACCGAGGCCAAGCACGGCTGTTCCATCGGTTACCACCGCGACTGTATTACTCTTGATCGTCAGGTTGTAGACCTTTTCAGGGTCCTTATGGATAGCCAGGCAGATGCGCGCAACTCCCGGCGTGTATGCCATGGAAAGATCGTCACGGGTGCTAAGCGCCACCTTGTTGGTTACCCGAATCTTTCCACCTAAGTGCATGAGGAACGTGCGATCCGATACGTGCAGCACCCGGCATCCCGCCAATTTCTTCAAATGGTCGACTATCAGCTCGCCATGCTCGGTGTCGCGGACGGCTATTGTGAGGTCACGAATGATGCAGTCCTTTTCAAAGCCGGCGATGTCAATTGCGCCGATATCGGCACCCAACTCACCAATTAATGAGGTCACCTTGCCCAGCATTCCGGGAGTGGTGCGAATCTCAAGCCGCACTGTCAGGCTGTAGCTCGCGCTTGGCTGACTTTGAGCGTTACGATTAGGTTGATTGCTTGAGCTGCCAGACTTGTCGTTGGCTGCTGACTTTGTTGTTTCCATTCTTGTTATCCTGATTTTGTCTACTGAATTAGAGCAATTGCCTATTGGTTGCCGCCAAGTTTCAATTTATTAAGCAAGCATTCCGATAAGATTAACTCCTGAACGGAAGATCACAGACTGGCCGACAATCAATTTGCTCTAATCCTAAGAGTACTCGGCCCG
>CAZSNX010000749.1:0-1854 GCA_964607945.1 uncultured Candidatus Obscuribacterales bacterium | reverse complement strand
CCGGCAGTTTTTTGGTTGGACTGCTGAATGCCCTTTATGCTTACAAAGGAGTGCATGCATCTGCCGAGCGATTGGCCAGCGAAGCTTGCGAGATCGAAATCGATATCCTGAAGGAACCGGTCGGAAAGCAAGATCAATATGCTGCTGCCTTTGGCGGATTGCGATGCATTCAATTTAATCCCGATGAATCCGTCTATTGCAATCCGATTGTGGTTTCTCCGCCCACGCGAGAAGAGTTGATGCGGCATCTCCAACTGTTCTATACCGGTATTACGAGACCGGCCGCTTCCGTTCTGAAAGAGCAAAAGGACAATACTGCAGTTAATCGCGAAGTGCTCTATGAAATGAGAGAGCAGGCCAAGCAGATTCAAGCGGTGCTAATCAAAGGTCGGCATCTCATTTCAATTGGAGACATATTGCATCAGGGATGGTTGCTGAAGCGGAAGCTCGCATCGAATATTAGCAATCAATTGATTGACTCCTATTATGAAAGGGCTATGGAAGCCGGTGCCCTGGGAGGAAAGATTCTTGGTGCCGGGGGTGGTGGTTTCTTGCTGATGTTCGTCGAGCCTCAAAATCGGCAAGCCGTAAAAATGGCATTGTCCGATTTGCGAGAGATCGAATTCGATTTCGAACCGCAAGGCAGCAAGATTATCTATGTAAGCGATTCGTGATACTGGCGGTGCGGGCGCGCCGTCCGCAGGTTGCTTATGTCTCCAGGAGAAACAAGTACAGCGATTCTGAATTAACAATCCGCAGCGGCTGGGCTATGCATCGCCCGGGCTGGGCATGGCCCAGCCGCTACAAGTTATTTTCTCTGGCTACAATTGCGCGCCAATAATCAAGCGTATCTGCCAAAGTCTGTGTGAAGTCCAGTTGTGCTTTCCAGCCTGTTTGCTTGACGAACTTGTCATACTTTCCGACTAACAGCGGGACTTCGGTTGGCCTCACCCTGGCAGGGTCTTGTTCGATTTTGATCTCGTTCTTCTTGGTCGACAGTCCGATCAAATGTTCGAGACATTGCCTGACTGTCATGATTTGATCGCTGCCGATCAAGTAGAGTTCACTTGGTTGGCATTTCTCCACGGCTAAATCATAAGCTGCCACCATATCGCGAACGTCTGTCCAATTGCGCTTCGCTTCGATATTGCCGACTTTGACTACCGGTGCTTGCAGTCCTGATTCGATGCGGGCAATCTGGTAGGCAAAGCTGGGCAGAGCAAACACTTTGTCGCGGCGTGGTCCTTCGTGATTGAACGCTCTGGTGCGGACGACATGCAGTCCATAACTTTGTGAGTGTTCGTAGCTCATCAAGTCTTGGGCTACTTTACTGACGGCATACGGATTGACCGGACGAAGCTCCGATAGCTCGGTAATGGGCAATTCCTTTTCGTGCACCAGTCCGTACTCTTCGCCTGATCCGGCAATTTGGAAGCGCGTATTGGTTAGTTTCAGCTTTCGCAGCGCTTCCAGGAAATTGAGCGTGCCATTTACGTTCGTGGTTACGTAAAGGTGAGGCATGTCCCAAGAGGGAGCGACGTAACTTTCAGCGGCCAGATGAAAGATGCGATCTGGTTTGATCTTCTCGACGACTTCGAACACTGCAACCGGGTCAAGGATATTGCATGTGTAGAACTGAATGCGGTTCTCGACATCTTTGATGTGAGAGAGCAGATCCATCCGACTGCTCCAACGCCGAATGCCAAAGAGCTGTACGTCCTTTCGTGCCAGCATCAGGTCGGCCAAGTGGCTGCCAACGAATCCGGTGATTCCAGTGATCAATACTTTCGACATGAAGAAGTAGTATAGCAACCCGCGCATCTATCATTTCGAACTGATTGGCCTAACTTGGAA
>CAZSNX010000748.1:0-1874 GCA_964607945.1 uncultured Candidatus Obscuribacterales bacterium | reverse complement strand
AGTCTGCCGAGTGTTTTTGTAACCGGTGCATCAGGTATGGTTGGATGCGAACTTGTCTCTCATCTAATAGAACGAGGATACCGGGTAACAGCGCTTGTTCGGCCGACGAGCAATCGCGACAGGCTTGCGGGTATGCAGTCTGAAGGTCGATTGGTGCTTGTTGACGGTGACATTTCTGATGGACAAGGTCTTTCCGCGCTGATGGTCGGCCATGATGTGGTGGTTCATGCCGCCGGCACGGTTGATCCTTACGGCTGTCGCCAGGAGATCTTTTCAATCAATGTCGACGGCACACGCACGGCGCTGCGGTCTGCTGCTGCTGCCGGCGTCAAGCAGTTCATTCAAGTGAGCAGCCTGTCGGTGATCACCGATCAAAATGACAGCTTCAATCTCACTGAAGAAGCTCCTCATCGCTATAGCGGTGAGGCTTATGCCGATTCTAAGGTCGAGGCTGAAAAGCTCCTGATTCAGCAATTTGAATTTGGACGGATTGCCATTACAATTGTCCGACCGGGATTTATCTACGGACCAGGAGAACGGGCTTGGATGCCTCGCTTGATCAATTCATTGACAAGCAGAAAGGTGTTCTTGATCGATGGCGGGCAGCGCGAGACTAATCTGATTTACAGTCGAAACCTTTGTCGAGCGATTGAAGCAGCCTTCTTGAATCCGGCCGCTTACGGTCAAATTTACAATTTGACGGATGGCGAGCGGGTCACCAAGAAACAGCTCTTTGATTTCATCTGCAGCCGCCTCTCTCTGCCGCCGGTAACAAAAGTGGTGCCACGGCCGGCAGCACGTTTCTTTTGCGAATTGGTCTCCACGCTTGCGCCCATGTTGCCGGTTGTGACGCAACGTAAGCTTGCTCGTTTCTCGCGAGCGGCATTTAGACTGGCCGGCGTCAATCAAGGATTCTCAATTGCCAAGGCCGAACGAGAGCTTGGCTATGTCGATCGCATTCCATTTTCGCAAGGAATGACCAGGACGCTCGAGTATTTTCAATCAACAAAGGACGATTGCCAGGAACGCCATACCTGCCGTGATGAGGTACTTCAGGCATGAACCCGCTGACGAGGGCGCTTTCCAAGGGGCGCTGGTTTCTGGTCGACTACGGGCAACGCCACGCTCATCCGGTCAACGCCGTGCTGCACATACTAGGTGTGCCGATGGCGTTTTGGGGATTCTACAGGATGCTCAGCAGCGCGCCTCTAGACGGATTCGGGTTGGTTGTTTGCGGCTATCTTTTGCAATATGTCGGGCACCGAGCGCAAGGAAATGAAGTAGGCGAGGTTACACTTATAAAGCATATCTGGCGGAAACTAACCAGAACGGGAGCAATTGAGTGACGGGTGCCTCGGCTAAAACACGGACGATAGCGGTGGTAGGGGCTAGTGGATATATTGGCGGACATCTCGTATCCGCCCTATCTGAGAGCGGTTTTGTCGTGCGCTGTTTGGTCCGGCAGTCCACTGATTCTCGAGATATCGATTTCTTGAGAAGCTTGGGTGCTCAAACTTACGTTGGTGATCTTCTGCAAATGGACCAATCCGTCAGTGTCGCCTTCCGCGGAGCTGACGCTGCTGTCAACTTGATCGGCTCGGTGGCGCCTCCGAAAGGACAGAGTCTGGAAGACTTGCATTTCCTGGTCACACAGGCGCTCGTCAACGAATGTTTGCTTCAGCAGGTGCCCAAAGTTCTGCTGGTGACGGCGCTGGGCACCGCCGAGGATGCCAAAACCAAATACCAATCGACCAAGTGGAAGGCCGAGCAATATGTTCGAGCCAGCAAGATCAAGTCAGTGATCGCCCGTCCGGCTTTGATTGTCGGTCGAGCAGTCGGTCGCCGAGACAGCAAGTTGATCAAGCGCTATTGCG
>CAZSNX010000747.1:0-1933 GCA_964607945.1 uncultured Candidatus Obscuribacterales bacterium | reverse complement strand
TCTCTGTATAATCAGTCCTAGCGTGGTCTATTTGGTAGAGCATTTGTATCGAATTGGCAGGGACCAATGTGGATTTTGCCGAATGCTCTTTCTGCTCGCTGCCTGATCAAGCACGGCTTCAAAAAGCAAGCCCGAGAAATCGCCGGCCGCGTCGTTGCCACCATGTGCGGTGGACTCGAAAGCACCGGCACACTCTTCGAAAATTACAATGCCGAAACAGGACAGCCGCTCTGGGCACCGCAATTCATGAGCTGGAACATCTTAGCGCTCGAGTTAATCGACATACTATAGGGTCTCGGTACACCCCCGACACCGCCTTAGTAAATCATCTGCGATCCGCAAAGGCGAAGTTCGTTGCGAATAACAAAGGCGATCATTACTTTCACGAAGTAATAGATTGTCTGAAATAGTCGAAGACCAGATCGATCAGGATCGATCCGGTCTTGTCTATAAGCGCCAGTAAAACTTTCAACCGCTGCGCCCTCAGGACGAAGCGCAAGTAGCCCAAATCTGCTCAGCCTCCGCTTCGAGCTTGCTAGCCTCTTCGTCTAGATGCTGTTCCCTCAGAACACGAGCTATGCTTTCAAGGGCGATTGCTACATCCATATGATTGCGCCCGAACATCTCTTCGCGAATTCTAAGCACCCATTGATAAAACCGCTCGGCTTCGGGAAACTGTTCGTAAGTTTCGTAGAGCGCTCCCAAGCTTATGAGAGTCTCAGCCACTTTGGCGTGAGTTTCACCGAGTAGCTTGCGGCGGATTGCCAGCGCTCGCCAGAACAAAGGCTCGGCATACATCGTCTTTCCTGACGACGCATACGCACCAGCCAGCTCCATCAAACTGTCTGCAAACCGCGGATTGTCGCTGCCGAGCTCTCGCTCGATTTCAGCTACTTTATTGCCCAATTGTGCTTCCAAGTCGCCGCGCATTAGGGAACCCACCTCCCCAATACCAGTAAACCACCGTTCAGCCTCAGTGGAACTCCCTATATTGAGGGATTTTTCAAATTTCTTGAATCGCGCCGACGATCGGCGGCACTGGCTCGCACAATCAAGCACTGAATTGCTGGCGCTGCGGGCACACTTCTTTCAATACATCCTGCACTCGAGCAAGCAATCTACCCATTCCCACTCGCTTCAACGCTGACACCATCACCGGATTGGGAACCTGTCCAGCCAGCCAGTTCAAGTCTTCTTCGCGCATGCGATCTGTCTTATTGAGAACGGTAATCATCGGCTTGTCAGCCGCACTCAACTCGCTCAACACATCGTAGACACTGGCAATCTGCTCGAGCACATTTGGATGTGAAGCGTCGACGACGTGCATCAGCACATCGGCAACGATTACCTCCTCCAGAGTCGCTCCAAATGCAGCGATCAAAGATGTCGGCAATTTCTTGATAAATCCGACCGTATCGGTGATCAAGACCGTGCTTTGATCGGGCAAAATCGTTCGTCTAGTCGCCGGATCCAGGGTAGCGAACAATTTGTCCTCAACCAAAACCTCCGACTTGGTCAGCGAATTCAATAGAGTAGACTTCCCGGAATTGGTATATCCGGTCAGTGCCACCACCGGAAGATTCTCAAAAGTTCTGCGCCGCCTTTGCGTATCCCGATAGCTTCTAATGCGCAAAGTCTCACGTTCGAGAAAGGTGATGCGATCTCGATTGCGTCGCCTATCTACTTCTAGTTTAGTTTCTCCTGGACCTCTGGTGGCAATGCCGCCGCCTAATCTGCTCAAGCACAAACCCTTGCCGACTAAACGCGGGTACAAGTACTTGAGCTGAGCAAGTTCAACTTGCAGCTTGCCTTCCTTTGTTTGTGCTCGCTGCGCAAAGACATCCAGTATCAGTTCGGTTCGGTCGATAACCTTGACACCGACAACTTCTTCGAGATTATGCTGCTGATTGGCAGTCAATTCCTGGTCGATGAT
>CAZSNX010000746.1:1730-1944 GCA_964607945.1 uncultured Candidatus Obscuribacterales bacterium | reverse complement strand
TCGATAGTCCCAATCCTTCAAGTCCTTTGAGGTGTAAACAGACTTGAGCGGAATGTCAGAAAGACTGCGCTTGATGACTTCACTCTCAGGCTTGTTCATCTGCTGGACCATTTCTTGCTCCCCTGTATATGATTATCCTCTGCCAGTCTACACTAAAGACTCTAGGAAGTAATGATTTGATAACCGGGGTGAAAGCGACATGACAAGAGCGTCA
>CAZSNX010000746.1:0-1720 GCA_964607945.1 uncultured Candidatus Obscuribacterales bacterium | reverse complement strand
TCAGGGGTGAAAGCGTCGGATTCCGTCGACAACGACGTCGAGATGATCCAGTCAATCCTTAAGAGCGATGAGCCAATTACAGTCCGCGCTCCACGCGGCTCTGCGCTCAATACGAAGGGTTGGATTCAAGAAGCGGCACTAAGAATGTTGCTTAACAACCTGGATCCAGCAGTTGCCGAGCGCCCGCAAGAACTGGTCGTTTACGGTGGGTCAGGCAAGGCTGCTCGCAATTGGGATTGCCTGAAAGCAATTGTCAAAGCGCTCGTCGGCTTGGAGTCCGAAGAGACACTTTTAGTGCAGTCGGGCAAACCGGTCGGCATCTTCAAATCTCACTGCGACGCCCCTCGGGTTTTGATCGCCAATTCCAACTTGGTAGGAGCCTGGGCCAATTGGGATCATTTCCGCGACCTCGAACGCAAGGGCTTGATCATGTTCGGACAGATGACTGCCGGTTCCTGGATTTATATCGGCACTCAAGGAATTCTGCAAGGGACTTATGAAACCTTCGCATCGCTCGCTCGCAAGCATTTTGGTGGGAGCTTGAAAGGCAGACTGGTTGTGACTGCGGGACTTGGTGGCATGGGCGGGGCGCAACCGCTTGCCGTGACCATGAACGAGGGAGTCGCCTTGTGCATAGAAGTGGATCCGCACAGAATTGAACGCCGGTTGGAAACCCGTTACTGCGACGTTAAGGCCGAAAGCTTAGAGCACGCCATCGAGCTGGCCCGGGATGCTCAACAGAAAGGCAAAGCGTTATCGATCGCACTGCTAGGCAATGCCGCTACCGTACTGCCTGCACTGCTGGGCAAAGGGCTGGTACCCGATGCCCTGACCGACCAGACGTCTGCTCACGATCCGTTGACAGGTTATATACCGGTTGGCTACTCGCTTGAAGCAGCTGCCGACTTAAGAAGTCGCGACCCTAAGAAATATATGCAGGAAGCGGTCAAATCGATAACAGTTCACGTCAAAACGATGCTTGACTTTCAAACAAAGGGATCGGTCGTATTTGACTACGGCAACAACATCAGGCAAGTAGCCAAAGAAGGCGGGCTGAGTAACGCCTTCGATTTCCCAGGATTCGTGCCGGCCTTTATCCGTCCGCTATTTTGCGAAGGCAAGGGGCCATTCCGCTGGGCGGCTCTGTCAGGCAATCCGGCCGATATCGAAAGAATAGACCGGGCGATTTTGGAGAGTTTTTCACACGACCAGGCGCTTTGTCGCTGGATTGAGATGGCTGCTCAGAAAGTAGCGTTTCAGGGCTTGCCGGCTCGTATCTGCTGGCTTGGTTATGGCGACCGAGCCAGGCTTGGACTGATCATTAACGGTCTGGTCGCATCCGGACAACTGAGCGCCCCGATTGTAATCGGCAGGGATCACCTTGATGCCGGCTCGGTAGCATCACCGAATCGAGAGACCGAAGCGATGCTGGACGGCACAGATGCAGTAGCCGACTGGGTTTACTTGAACGCGATGATTAACGCGGTCGGCGGCGCCAGCTGGGTATCTCTGCATCACGGCGGTGGAGTCGGCATCGGCTACTCGCTGCACGCCGGACAAGTGATAGTGGCCGATGGCACCGAATCCGCTACCAGGCGACTGGAGCGTGTCTTAACCACCGATCCCGGAATGGGCGTGATTCGACACGCCGACGCCGGGTATAAGGAAGCGCTGGATTTCGCTCGCAAAGCCAACATTCGACTGCCAATGCAAGAAATGT
>CAZSNX010000745.1:1394-1947 GCA_964607945.1 uncultured Candidatus Obscuribacterales bacterium | reverse complement strand
TCCATTATTCTGATGGACGGTAGAACAGTACCATTAGGCAATTTTAGAGGTGCTGCCTTCGGTTTGTGGAAGCCGAGTAGTTTAGCTCGGGGAGTCGCTGAAAAGGAAATTGAGGGGCTTTCTCTTGGTCCTCAGGAACGCCTGGCGGACGGGTCAAGTAATCCTGAGGGTGGGCTCTATAGTGTGACCCAAGCTCGCGATGCCAGCGAGCTCAGGCTAAAGCAGTCGAAGGAGAAGCTACGTGAATATGATGACGGTACTCACCCTTACGACTATCTTACCGGCGTCAGAGAGTCAACAGTCCGACAGCTAAAGAATGCGGTGCGTCTCAATCAAAGGGATGCTGAAACTTTTGCGACAAGCTTTCATAATCTCTTGAACGGAAAGTATTCGGACGAGAGCGTTGATTATGTACTAGCGACCTTGAATATAGCGAGACTTTCTACTGGCAGAGAAAACATAAGCATTAAGAAGCAGCAGTTGGAAAGCGCTCCTTCAGAGTTTGAGTCGTTGCCGAATGACACCACAACAATTAACGGTAGGGTTTTGATAC
>CAZSNX010000745.1:0-1384 GCA_964607945.1 uncultured Candidatus Obscuribacterales bacterium | reverse complement strand
ACTGGTGGCAATGTATCCGGCATGCAAGAGTTCAAAATCGTAAATGGAGAGCTGATTGGTCGTGATGGAAAGCCAATCGGAAAGATTGAAAATGGTATAGACCCTAAGACTGGTCAAGTAACTCAAGGTGTGCTTAACATGCTCGATCCAAGAGATCCCTCGAATTCGATTAGGGGGATGGGAGCCTTGACTGGAGCTGTCTGGAATCTGGAGATGCCGAATCAGTACGGACAGCTGCAAAGGGTCAGTTGGGTTTCGCTTGGGGCAATGAATGACGGACAGAAGTCACTTGGAACTGGTGGGCTGGTTAGCGCCAGGGAGTTGGCAAGGCAGGTCAGTACCGAGATCAAGATTGCGAAGGCAAATCTAGAAGCTGGTGGCAAGACCGAAAAAAGCAAGAAAGCTTTTGAAGAGATTGAAAGGAAAGCAACTGAGTTTCGAAGCAAATTGGAGCGAATTGCCAATGGTGGCCTAGGTTCTGTAAAAGATTTGGAAGTTTTGCTTGATGGCGCCAAGAAGCAGATCCGGGGAGATCGAGCAGACGAGAAAAAGGATGCCCATAAGTTAAAGAGAGCCGAGCTGCCGGACAATATGACTGGAGTTGAAGGAAGACTTCGACTGAATGATCAGGTATTGCAAATCAAGGACGGCAAGCTTTATCGAGCCGGAGAAAGCAGTCCTGTCGGCGAACTGAAGACTGGCTATCAAGTCGAGTTCGCAAATGGCGAAAGGGTAGATCTTACAAGGCAACCGCGCGTGCTCTTGCAATGGAAGGGTACCGATGGGCAGACGCATAATTTGATCGGGTTGGGACCAGGAGCGGCTACGCAAAACTTCGGCTATCTGGCCGGAGGATTGGTAGACGTAAAGCAATTGAAAGAGCAGGCGAGAGACGCGATCTCGGCAGCTGCTCGTCAAGATAGAAAATATTTCGCCGATCGCCCGTGGCTGACAGGCGGAGCCGGCAACTGGCTTACGAAGGGAAAATCTCTAGAAGGTGGAGTTGAGGGAGTCATGAAAGACTTCCAAAAGACGTTGTCGCGTTTTGAAAATGAGCTCGATCAACAGGTCGAGTTGTATTTCGGCAAGACCACAGAAACTGGTTCCTACGGCGGCTCATTCGATCCGAAGGATCCGCCGGACGGCTTTAATAAAGATCTCTTCGGTGTTGGCACCTACGATAAGGTCGGGCAACCGGGAAATCAGGCCAATGTCGGTTTGGTGTCGTTGGATATGCGAGCCGGGGCAATTCAGACACTGATGGTGACTATGGGAACAACGGCCGATAAGCACGGCGAAATAGCCCAGCAGATGGCGGGGGTGCAGCAGCAACTAGCAAGCTCGCTGGAAACGGCAGTTGTAACGGTTGCAACTGCCGGAGCCG
>CAZSNX010000744.1:0-1953 GCA_964607945.1 uncultured Candidatus Obscuribacterales bacterium | reverse complement strand
AGATGAATCTTAAATATGCAGTAATCACTTCGGTCAATCGCGATGAGCTCGAAGATGGCGGCGCTTCTGTCTGGGCTGAGACTATCCGGCAAGTGCGCCGGCGTTGCCGCAACACAAAAATTGAAGTGTTGATTCCGGACTTTTGCGGCAAATGGGACGCACTGGCTCTGGTGCTGGACGCCAAGCCCGACGTGCTTAACCATAATGTAGAGACTGTTCCCCGGCTTTATGGAGAGGTGCGGCCGCAAGGGCGTTTCGAGCGCAGCCTCGAATTGATCGAGCGCGCGCATGAGGCCGGTCTCACAACTAAGTCCGGCTTGATGGTTGGATTAGGTGAAAATGATGACGAGGTCGTCGCGGTGCTCAAGGCCTTGAAGCGATCCAATTGCGATCTGGTGACTATCGGTCAATACATGCAGCCGACCGAACAGCACTTGCCGGTAAAGCGGTGGGTCGAGCCGGCGCTGTTTGACTGGTATCGCGAGCAAGGCATGCGTCTGGGGTTTGCCAACGTCTTTTCCGGACCATTGGTCAGAAGCAGCTACCATGCTGAAGAGCAGTCCTGGTCACTCGACCGGTGATCACGATCATTCTTGATTGTAGTAAAGGATGTAACTTAGTCCGCTCTTATCTGGGTATCGGCTATATGAGTATTTTCTTTCTGGACTAAGTGATCGCGCTCATTCACAATGCTCTTGACATTCGAGATCGTTGGGAGTGGTGAAGGGGCGTATTATGGCTGGTCATTCGACAAAACCCGAAGCGACATCCATCTTCGACTTCAAAGCCAGGCAGCCGAAGAACAGCCTGATGGATACTGATAAATACTGGCTTTGGCGGTGCTACGCGCATCATTCTCTGGGACCGCCCAGCGAGATTTCTACAGTTGAAGTTGAAGAGCATCATTCCTTGCCGTCCATCTCCGGCGGACTTTGGTATCTGGCGATATCCAAGAACAGCAGTGTTCGCCAGTTCGTCGCAATGAATCCGCAGACGCCGGCGGACTGTCTTTCCTACTTGGCGACGGATGCTACTGCTCTGGTCAGATACTTCGTTGCAATGAATGCAAGTACTCAACCAAGTGTGCTTGCCGGTCTTGCTGCTGATCCGACGACGCTGGTGCGGCGTGCCGCAGCCGGCAATCAATCGACTTCGCCTGCTACATTGCGCACATTGGCTCACGATCGCGATCCTGCTGTTCGCTTGAAGGTGTCGGAAAATCCCTCTACACCGGCCGGTGCATTGCGAGATCTTTCCGGCGATCCGGAGGTTTTCATCAGGCATGAAGTGGCGCTCCATCGCAATTGTCCGCCTGAGGTTCTTTCAAAACTAGCGGCTGACGATAAGGTGCTGGTCAGAAGAGGAGTGGCTGTCAACGAGAAGTCGCCGGAAATAGCACTGAAAGCGCTTGTAAAAGACAGCGAGCTTTCCGTTCGCCAGCTTGCGGCAGGCAATCAAGCCGCACCGGAACGTGTTTTGAAGGAATTGTTGTCCGAAGCGAACTTATACGTTCGCCGCAAGCTGGCGCGCAACGAACGGTCTGGCGCTGGTGCGCTGGAGCATCTGGCAAAAGACAACGATCTTTTCGTGAGATATCTGGTGACGACTAACGAGCGCCGTTCGCCTGAGATTTTAACGGCGCTGTCCCGCGACGGTGATGTCATGATTAGGCGTGCTGTCGCTCGCAGTGAGGATGCTTCTTTCGAGGCTTTGCGCATCCTTACTTCAGATCCCGACGTCCTCGTTCGATTGTGGCTGGCACGCAACGAGAAGGCTCCGGCTGAAATTCTTGAAATGCTTACTGGCGATCCGCATCTGTCCGTTCGGCAAGCAGTCGCAGACAACCCGGCCGCCTCGGCCAAAGCGATGGAGACTCTCAGTCTCGATTGCAACATTTACATCAGGAGATCTGTTGCCACCAGCAACCCGACCAGCCCGGACATTTTGAGATCG
>CAZSNX010000743.1:0-1970 GCA_964607945.1 uncultured Candidatus Obscuribacterales bacterium | reverse complement strand
CGAAGATCTCCACCGACGTAACCCAGCTCGGAACGAATCCGCAAGGTCAAACTAATGTGGTTATGCAGACAACTCTGCCTACCAGCTCCAATCCAGGCAATACTTTTGAGATTCCTAACGGAACCGGCAGCGGCTGGAAAGAATCCGGCGGAGTCTGGTCATGTGACGGCTGTATCGCCTCTGCAGACGAAGGAGGACAAGTCCAGCCGGCCCTTAGACTAATCCAGCGGCTGGCAGCTTCACCTGAGGCAGACGAGCCAGATCCGATTCTGTTAGCGGATGCTTCTGTACCAGATCCCTCTCCGGTTAAGACAAAACCAGAGCCGCCGGCAGGTCGTTCCGAAGACAATCATTTCAAATCAGGCGATGCTACCAATAAGGACTATGACTTTTACAGACTAGCCAAAGGCGTTGCCGTTTTCGGCTCTAAGAATCCGGTAGTGGTCGGAACACAAGAGGGCAACGTTCATCTGGCAAAAGGATCGCTTGCCTGCGTAGTGGAGACGGGGCACGACGTAGCAATCTACAACCTGCACGACAGACGCAGCGGCAGCGTGCAGGTTGTCGTCGGCAAGGCGATGATACCGATTCCTCCCGGTAAGCAATTGGTCTTGACCAGAAAGGACAGCCAAGATTTCGACAGACTCAATCCCGGTCCAAAAATTGCTTATCGCAATCCCAAACCGATTGAAATCTCCGACGACGTCAAAGGATTCATTGCAGACTTCTCCATTCCCTCTGCAATATTCAGCCTGCCGCCATTGAAAAGCATGTTGAACTCTCCCCAGCCGAGCCAACGCAAGATAGCCTACCAGCTGCTGAAGAATGCCGTAATCATGGCAGACATTTTCGGTGCAGCTGGTCCTTATAAGTCCATGAAGTAAGTAGTCCAATCGCATGTTCCACCCTGGGGGTGCTGGCATCTTGCCACGCACCTTAGCGCAAAGAGTTGGAACCGAACCGAGGCGGTCGGGACGCCCGCGCTCCCAGGCGCAGTGAATAAGTGAATAAGTGAATAGAACGATACTTTCGCATCGCACTATTCGGGAAGAGTACCGATTGGTCATTCACATCGCGCGCCGGTTTCCATTACTTTATGCCGCTAAGTGAGCCACCGAGAAAGCCCGTTCTCCTTCTGGTGCGCTACACGCGATAACAACCGACAAACTGCGACTCGGGATCGATTCTTACTGTCACTTCAGGCAGTTTCCTCCGACAGATGCGTCGCACTTTTGACGACCCTTCCTTGAGATATGGATTGAGCGTTTTTTGCAAGCGTCTGCGGGCTCTCGAAATACGCGACTTGACTGTGCCAAGATCTGTATTTGTAAGTTCGCCAATCTCTTGGTAGCTCAATCCTTCGAGCTCACGCAAAACAATTGCAACCCTGAACTGGTTGGGAAGTTTTGCCATCGCCGAACGAATCGTCGATGCGAGTTCCGAATTCTGCAACGCTTCATCCGGCCGAATATGATGGTCCATCACATCTCTTGTCGGTCCATCACCTGAATCGTCATAATCCATCGGCTGATCCAGAGACACTATATAAGCGTTCTGTGGACGACGTCTCAACTCATCGAAAAAGAGGTGAGTAACGATTCTTCTGAGCCAACTTCTGAATCTGGATGGGTCTTGAAGATTACCGATTGATCGCCAGAGCCGAATAAAAACTTCCTGCGAAAGATCGGTCACGTCGCGCCAGTCAGGAGCCAATTGATACAGCAATCCGTAGACATCGCGTTCATGCCTTCTGACCAGCTCTTCGAATGCCAAATGATCCTTCACTTTACACCGCCGCACCAGTTCACAGTCACTTAAGTTACGATACAACGCACGTGTACCCGCGACACTCCCCCGACTTTCAATTTGTTGACAATTATAGTTATTCATTTGCATACCAGTGTAACCAGGATTAGGTGCTCGACTCAATTCATGTTGCTCAAGCACTGAGCGAACATTCCTAGTTTCCG
>CAZSNX010000742.1:0-1974 GCA_964607945.1 uncultured Candidatus Obscuribacterales bacterium | reverse complement strand
ATCGGCTCCGACACTACCGAGTTGTGAAACTCAACACCCGGTGCATAAATCATCAACTCCGGACCAACCGCTGCGATATCTTCGCACTGCCAGACTTCCGGTTCAAGTCCAAGCTGCTGCTTAAAAACCTGCTCGATGAAGCCTCTTACCTCAGAAAGGAGCGCGCCGGCTTCCTCGTTATCGACAATTCCCCCGGAGTAGCGACTTTTCAAGTTGAGATAGATGGCTCCCTGCACAGCGGATCCACACACCGTCGCAGGCAAGTCGAATGACCAAGTTGGCGTGACCGCCAGTTCCTGTATATCTTCATCTCGCCGCGCTTGCATAGCTGCAGCCTTTCGCCTGGCAAGCGCAACCGATTGCTCAGATTGCTCGCCTTTGAGCAATTTACAATACCCGCCCTGTCGCAGCAGCTGATTGAGATTAACTCTTGCCTGACATGAAGCATGTCCTACCGCAGACAATACACAAACATTGTCATCCGGGAAAAGATCCATTAGTCCTGCGAACCAGGAATCTAGAACCGACAAGAATTGATCTATCTCGCCGTAGCCTGTTCTATCGGTCTCATCAAGGAAATCCGGTCCCAGCAAATGAGAAAGCAAATCAAAGACGGTCAGCCGGACAATGCTTAACGTCCACTCAGCGCCACGCAATAGCCTGGCAGCGCAGTCCAGCCTGACAGACTCCACCTCCAAGCAGTGAGAAATCGATTCCCTAAGCCTGGCAGTCCCAACTGCAGCGCACGCAAACGGACGCGGCTTGTATTTGTCGAGCGAAAGACTCTCCGCTGCCTCCGCTGCACTAACTGCCACGGCACCAGGAAACGAACCGTCGGACAACCAGAGCCGGTTGAGCTTCGGTGAAAGGAGCGGAACGTTGACGACAATGCTTTTGCTTGAATTCGACAGCAAGCGGCAAGGCAATGGTAGTGCGTCTTCTTGAATCAGCGCCGCATTGTTTAACGATGCTCGCGGACTGGCACAGCCCGGTACTGCTAGTTCCGTCCAACTCTTGCCCCAAAGTATCTCAGCCCAAACAGGTTGAAACGACGAAATTGGACTGTGAACAAGCGGTGCAATCTTGCCCTGTTGAAAAAATCTCTCAAGCGCCGGGAGCCGTCTAACGAGCTTCTCAGCCTCGTTAGCGGAGAGTCCTTCCAAACATAGAATTTGCAGCCTTCTAGGAGAGTTCAATGGATCGATTCTATTGTGGTGAATCCAACACTTCGTCTACTGTGCTTTGAGCTGCCCACATCCATCGCGCGCTGTAAAGCCGGTTGGAAAACGGAACGTGACGTAAGATACAGGAGACCATGTAATAGCCGGCCGGTTTGAATTGAGCCGGTAAATCGTCAGGGCTCCATGCCGGACATGCCAGTTTCGCCCCCCGTGCCAGAATCAGACATCATAGCAGCAATGCCTGGAGGCACCAGAAATTTATCAATGACAGCCGGCGCAGCAAGTATGGCTCCGGCAATAGTTGCCCGTCTTAAGACTTTGGCGACAAAGTCCTTTCTGCTCATAGCCAGCTCGCAAGATTCATCAACTTGCTCCGACTTTGAATTTTCTCGCTCAAATTCGAAGGTCATAATGCCCCTTTTGCCCCCCGAGTTGTCCATTGAAATCTTACCACGTATAGCATCAAGACTTGAGCCAGACAGCGATTGTGTGGGATTTACCGAAAGGCGTAGCGACCAAACGAAATTGAAGATCAAATCAATCCAAGCACTAAAGAGCTGCGACAATATCCCCATACTACCTATTTTTTTGATGAATACAGCCTGGTAAGAGATGAGTTTAGAATTCATGGATAACGACGATTTACCGAAGCAAGAATTTATTAGCGATGGCGCAGCAACCAGCCAAACGGCTGGAGTCCGAAACCAACTCATAGGACTCACCAGCCGCAAGAACGGCGCGCAACAGTTGCCCTTCGTCCTTCGTGCCTGGTGGTTGCGCGAATTTCAAGAGA
>CAZSNX010000741.1:0-1982 GCA_964607945.1 uncultured Candidatus Obscuribacterales bacterium | reverse complement strand
TGGCGGCTCGGATCCCCGGAACGCCAGTTGACATTCCGCCGGCTCTGGCTGGACTTTCTGATGAGATAGCCGAAGCGATAGTAGAATCCGTGCTCGGCGCTGTTGATCTTGATGAAGATGATGAGCTAGCTCGTGAAGCCGCCTCTACGGATATGGCCGAGTTGGAAGCAGAGCAGTCTCCATGCAATTATCCGATGTATCCGGTAGACCGGACGCTGCCGCTCTTGGAGCAGGCTGTTATCAGTCACAATACGGTGCGCGCTCATTACTACAGCTTTGCTCGAGAATCGGTCGATCAAATTACCTTAAATCCACTGGCTATCCTGAAAGAAGGCGGGCTGTGGAAAATGGTTGCATTCTGCCATGAGCGCAATGAAGTAATGCTTTTCCGGGTCGACAGAATAAAGGAATTGCTGGAGACTTCTCGCCATTTCGAAGTTCCGCCCGATTTCAATCCCAGGAGGCAATTGCCGTTCGCTTCCTGAGTGCCGGTTTTGCCTTCAAATTCAAAAGCTGTCCGAGTATATAGATTAGCGCCGGCGGCAGTCGGAAGATAGAGTCGATCGCCGGTCGGATTGAGCCGACAACGCTTGCTTGTAGACTAAAATAGACTATCTATTGCAACTAAAATCCAGCCGTCAATTTCGGCTGTCATAAACTCATGCTCAAAGTACTGATTGCCCCGACAGCCTTTAAAGGGACCTTTTCACCGGCTGAAATTGCTGAGGCGATTGCTGCCGGTGCTAAGGAATCGGGTGGTGCTTTCGAGTTGTCGATAGCGCCTTTGGCTGATGGCGGTGATGGCACGATTGAGGCGCTTAAACTGGCGGTTGGCGGGCAACTTCATAAAGTGGTGGTGCAGGGCGCAAATTCCGTATGCAATCCTGCCGCCTGGTTGAAAGTCAATGGTAGCTGTGCAGTGGTGGAGTTGGCATCCGCTTGTGGCATTGGTCTTATTCCTCCTCAATCGCTCTCGCCTTTGACGGCTCATACTTATGGGCTCGGCCAGCTGCTTTCCGACTGCTTGCGTAAAGGCGAGCGTGACATTGTGGTTGCGGTCGGTGGCAGTGCCTCTACCGATGGTGGCGCCGGAGCGCTGGCGGCCCTTGGCGCCGGCTTTTTCGATCAGGCTGGCAACAAGCTGCCGCTGGGCGGTGGTGCGCTAACACGATTGGCACGTTTGCAGCTGAATCGGCTGGACATTCTGCCGTCCGGACTGAGAGTGCGCATTGCGACTGATGTCAAGAATCCCTTGCTTGGTCGAAACGGAGCCGCTTTCGTCTACGGGCCGCAGAAGGGGGCGAGCGAACAGGAGTGTTTGCTTCTGGATAGGGCGCTTAAGCGCTTTGCTGACCAGATGGAGCAAGAGACCGGCAAGAGCTTGAGGGATGTCCCGGGCTCTGGCGCCGCCGGCGGTGCCGCCTTCGGGCTGTCTTTAGCGCTGGGGGCTGAGATTGTGTCTGGATTTGAGTGGATGTCCCAACAGTTGGATTTGGAAAAGCGGATAACAGAGGCAGACATTGTTGTGACTGGAGAAGGTCATTTGGATAACCAGACCTTGCTTGGCAAAGGAGTTGGACAGTTGGCGCAGCTTTGCCGGCAGTTCGACCGGCCGCTTTGGGCAATCTCGGCGCGGTGCGACTCCTCGATCAACTGGAAAACACATGGATTCGACAAGGTGGTCGCAGTGGCAGCCGATAGTCTCTTTGCCACCCGCTCCGATTTGCAGTCGGCCGCTTGCCGAATGTTTGTTGAAGTTGCCGTTTAACTGAAAAGCTGAGGCCGATTCAGCCCGAAGTCTGGCGCATAGAACGAATCAAGTGCGTGACAGTCCGCCGCTTATCTTGCCGAGCGCCCATCCAAGAGAGCTCCGAGGTCTGGTCTGAGAGACGACGGCGCCAGCGATTCGGAATTGAAGGAAGGCAATCTGCCGGCCGGACCAGCCATTTGTGCTGGCGCTTGAGTCGGCACGGCAGTGGCAT
>CAZSNX010000740.1:0-1986 GCA_964607945.1 uncultured Candidatus Obscuribacterales bacterium | reverse complement strand
CTAACTACAGCCCGAAAACTCGGCTCCGAGACTTGCAAGCCACTCATGTGGACTCGGCGCCGTCAAGCCTTTCACCAGATCCGCCTGGCTCGACCGGGCGGGTCTGGTTGAATAAATAAACCCAACAGCAAAAGCGGTATACTCGCATCTTTAGCTGCCGGTTCGTTCCGGCTCAAAGGAGGTCCAACATGCCACTTCGTATGGACAGTCCCATGCCGCCCTTGGAAGGCGGAACCGACTGGTTCAACTCTGAGCCGATTAAGACGGAAGACCTCAGAGGCAGCGTTGTGCTTGTTCACTTTTGGGCCGTCAGCTGCGGCATATGCAAAGAATCCCTCCCGGACATCACCCGCTGGATAGACAGCTACGGACCGAAAGGACTGAAGGTAATAGCCATCCACATGCCAAGACAGGAAAGCGATACCAATGTCAGCGAAGTCAAGGAACAGATTGATTTCTACGAGGTCAAACAACCTTGCGTAGTAGACAACTGGCACACCATCACCGACGCCTTCGAAAACAAGTTCGTGCCGGCATTCTATGTCTTCGATAAGGATCTAAAACTGCGACACTTCCAAGCAGGCGAAAAGGCCATAAAGATGGTTGAGCCGGTTCTCGACCGCATCCTCGGTGCGGTCGACGGAGTCACGCAAACCACTCCATAGCATGGGGAACAATCTCATGACACCAACATTACTTTCAGCTACGAAATCACAACAGGCATTCGAGCGGGCAGTGAAGACATTGCCTGGCGGCGTGAATTCTCCAGCCAGAGCTTGCCAGGCGGTCGGCACCGAGCCGGTGTTTATCGACAGAGCAGACGGAGCATACATGTGGGATGTCGATGCCAACCGTTACATAGATTACGTCGGCTCCTGGGGTGCAATGATTCTGGGGCATCGGCATCCACGCGTGCTCGAAGCAATCGAAGATCGTCTCTTGAGCGGCACCAGCTTTGGTGCGCCCTGCCTGCCGGAGATCGAGTTGGCTGAGTTGGTTTGCAAGCTGATGCCCAACGTTGAGATGGTCAGAATGGTCAACTCCGGAACCGAGGCCACCATGTCGGCAATCAGGCTGGCTCGCGCCTTCACTAAGCGGTCGATGATCCTGAAGTTCGACGGCTGCTACCACGGGCATGCCGACTCATTTCTGGTAAAAGCAGGCTCCGGACTGGCAACTTTGGGCATATCCAGTTCGCCGGGAGTCCCGGAAGAACTTTCGAAACTGACGATTTCCGTGCCTTACAACAATCTGGAGCTGGTCGAAAAGTCCTTCCAGGAGCATGCTGGAAAGATTGCAGCGGTGATCGTCGAGCCAGTTGTCGGCAATGCCGGTTTGATCTTACCTGCCGACGGCTACCTGGAAGGATTGCGCGACCTCTGCACCAAATATGGTGCGTTGCTAGTTTTCGACGAAGTAATGACCGGCTTCCGAGTTGGATTGGGCGGAGCGCAAGAACGGTGGAATATCAAGCCCGATCTCACTTGCCTCGGCAAGATCATCGGTGGTGGTTTGCCGGTTGGCGCATATGGCGGCCGTCGCGACATTATGGGGATGGTGGCGCCTCAGGGTCAGGTTTATCAGGCCGGAACACTCTCGGGTAATCCGCTGGCAATGAGCGCCGGACTGGCCCAATTAAAGCTACTGCAAATTCCCCAAACTTACGAGCAGCTGGATCAACGCACCAATCGATTGGTCGATGGACTCAATGAATTGGCGGAGAGAAGCCCGGTGCCGTTTCAAGTCAATTCGGTGACCGGAATGGTGACCGTCTTCTTTTCAAAGGCAAAGATAACCGACTTCACAACCGCACAGCTGGCGGACACGGCGGTCTTCTCTCGATTCTGGCAATCAATGCTGGCTAAAGGCATCTATTGGCCCCCATCCCAGTTTGAATCAGCCTTCATATCACTCGTTCATTCAAAGAAGGACATCGATGATACTTTGGCAGCCTTCCAAGAGAGCCTGGAAGAGATAGCCTCCTAG
>CAZSNX010000739.1:0-2012 GCA_964607945.1 uncultured Candidatus Obscuribacterales bacterium | reverse complement strand
TCCTGGCTGCCTCGAAGCGCCGCTCTCTCACGTGAGAGTCTGCCAAGCGAAGCAACATCGTTACCAAACGCCTGTCAAGCGCTTCGCTGTGCTTTGATTCCCTCACCGCAAATCTGAGTATCGTTTCGGCAGAAGCAAAATCGCTCTGCGCGCATGCTCTCTTGACGGCAAGCTCAATGGTTTCCCATGGGGTTTTCCCCGTGTTTGCCTCAATCATCCCCGCCCCCCGGAGCTTGTGGCAGATACTTATGTCACTGCTCATTATTAGCGATCGATAATCCCATCCTATCACCTGATCGGGGGATGCGCCACACTTTCTGGGGCAGATAGCTCAAACCCTTTGTCTGGCAAGAGTTCGGCAATTGATTCGAATTATGTCAAGCGCTATCCTTGCCTATAAAAGTGACAAGTTATCCTCCGAAGTTATGTTTTCAAGGGGACGGAGGTCAAGGTGGAAGAACAAGCTCGGGTGAGCCCATAGTCTGCATCCGCCCCGCTTGAATATGAACCACCAGGTCCGCCAGTTGCCGCGCGTCTGTGCTCGAGTGCGTTACAAGCACCATCGGCAGCGACAACTGGCGCTGTAGCGACCGCAATTGAGTCGAGAGGCTAGTTCTAAGCTGAGAATCAAGCGCTGAAAACGGTTCATCCAGCAGCAACAGTTGCGGAGCCGGTGCGAGCGCTCGGGCGATGGCTGTGCGCTGACTCTCTCCACCCGAGAGACTGGCCGGATAGCGGTCCGCAAGTATATTTAGAGTAAACAGTTCCAATAGCTCGTCCAATCTGGCCTTGCGAAGCTCCGGCTGCCATGATTGCAGTCCAAAGCCAATGTTTTCTCGAACGGACAGGTGCGGGAAGAGGGTCGGATTTTGAAAAACATAGCCGATCTTTCTGCTTTGTGGGGGCAGGTTGAGCTGCTTTGCGGAATCGTAGAAAACGCGGTCGCCAATGGCGATCTCACCGTTGTCGGGCGTGCGCAGTCCTGCTAGGCAGTCAAGCAAAGTCGACTTCCCTGAGCCGGAAGGACCAAACAGAACTGTTAAACCGCCAGGCGCTGTGAAGGATAAATTGAGTGAAAATGAGCCTATCGCTGCATCGACCTTTACTATTAGAGTTCTATCTACCACTTGCCACCCAGCCTGTTGATCAAGACCATCACCAGCAGAGATGTTGCAGTCAAAGTAAGTACCAAGCCAAGCGCCAGGTTGTCATCTCCTGATTGGGCAGCTTGATAGATAGCCAACGGCATTGTCTGTGTTCGGCCTGGAATATTTCCGGCCAGCATCAAGGTCGCTCCAAACTCCCCCAGTGCTCGCGTAAAGCTAAGCGCAATGCCGGCGAGTAGTCCCTTCCAGGCAAGCGGTAGGGTCACCTTAAGGAGAGTTTGGAGCTTCGACAGTCCCAGGGTATAGGCCGCTCGTTCATAGATTGGATCTACACTTTCAATGGCTGCCCTGCTTGTTTTGATCATGAGCGGCATCGCAATTACGATTGCGGCTATAACAGCTGCTTGCCAGGTGAATAACGGCGTCCAACCTGTCCAAGCAAAAAGATACTGCCCGAGCCATCCGCGCTTTCCTAGGACTCCCAGCAGGTAAAATCCAACCACAGTCGGCGGAAGCACCAGCGGCAGAGTGCACACCGCATCGATAAGACTTCGTCCGGGAAATCGAAGTCGCGCTAAGAGATAACCGATTGTTGTGCCAACCAGCGCAACGAAAACGGTAGCAATCGATGCTACCAGAAAGGAGAGCTGCAGAGAAAACCAGGGATCGATCACTATTCTAAAGGAATGAAGCCTTTACTCTTAAGAATGGAGCGTCCCTCCAAACTTGTTACCAAATCAATGAAAGCTCGACCCAATTCTACATGTTTGCTCCCCTGGACTAGCGCAAGCGGGTAAAGAATCGACTCGTGCAGACGCTCCGGAATGTCAAAGGCTCGTGAGATTCCCTTTCCCGCCAACGCATCGGTTGCGTAAACGATGCCCGCATCGACATTGCCGCTCTGCA
>CAZSNX010000738.1:0-2016 GCA_964607945.1 uncultured Candidatus Obscuribacterales bacterium | reverse complement strand
TGTCTGACACTTTCTGCCAGGATCAGTTTGCTCTTGGCAGCGAGCAATGAATGGACTTTAGCTTTCTGCAGCGCTTCAACGGCATATTTACCGGCCGGAACGGTAGATGGATTGCCGATCGCCAAACTGTCGAGTTCGCTCAGTTGCTGCAAAGAGGTTGGTTTTTTGTTGCCTGGTGGAACGACCACAACCAGCCTGTTTCTTGCAAATACTCTGATCGATTCTGATTGGATTAGATGCTTGTCTTGTAAACGTTGAATCTCCAGGAAAGAGGCAGAGACGAAGACATCAGCTGGTGCACTGCGCTCGATCTGCTGGGCCAAGTGTCCGGAGGCTCCGAAGTTGAATATTACTTTGTCACCGGGATGCTGGCGCTCGAATCTTGCACCGAGGTCCAGAAAAGCTTCTCTTAAACTGATTGCAGAAGATACAAGCAATTCTGCAGCGGCTGCCGGTGCTGCCTGCAAACAAAGCGCAAGGAGAGAAATGGCAAGCAGTGCTACTTTCAATTTCGTTGCTACAGTTACTTTGGGACGAAGTGTCCATTATGCGGCAGAATGCGGGCACCTCCTCTAATCGAATCTATTCTTCTCATCTTTTCAGAGCTCCTGACTGCAACTCTACCTCGGCTGCTGACAAGTGTTTTTCGAAAGCCTCTTAAGGAACTGTTGCAACACCATATAATCTTCGTAGTGAGGATTGAATAGAATTCACTGCGCGCAAGGAATTTATGGAAGTTGATTCGTATCTAGTAGCGGTAGTTGTGATTACCCTGACTACCTTGCTTGCCATCGCCGGTTTGATTCTGGTCAGAAGAAAGGTTCCGGTTCAGACGCTGGCCTCCTTTCATGAAGTCGGCGGCTATCTTTTGTCGGTAATCGGCACGATGTATGCAGTATTGCTTGGTCTGATCGTCGTCGATGCGATGACGAAGTTTGAGAATGCCCAGCAAAATACATTGCAAGAGGCCAATGCATTAGCCGACGTCTTTATGCTGTCAAGCCAATATCCAGAGGCAAGAAAGAAGGAGATTCAAGGCCTTTGCATCAAGTCTGCGCAAGATGTTATTGAGAAGGAGTGGCCGGCGATGGACTCCGGTAGGTTCAGCTCGGAATGTAGGCAGACAGCGATCGACCTTGTCTCTGCAGTCTCGAACTTTGAGCCTAGTACAAATCGGGATCAATCTCTTTATCAAGTGGTGGTGCAGGAAGCCTGCCAGATGTGGGACAACCGGCATGCCCGCATTTATACGGCCTCGGGAGGACTGCCCGAAGCGGAATGGGCTGCTTTGATTGTGGGCGGAGTTGCAACTGTTGTCTTTACTTACTTCTTTGGTTTAGAGAACTTCAAGGCCCAGGTCGCTATGACCGCTATGGTGGCACTCTTGATCGCGCTCAATCTATACTTGGTTCTACTTTTCGGTTATCCGCATTCCGGAGACTTGAAAGTTCACCCGAGAGCTTTTCAATCTCACCTGGAAGTCTTCAAGTCGGAGATAAACAAGAGTAGAGTGCCGACGGATCTTACCTTGCCTGAATGAGAATGCGGTTACTGAGCTGCTTCGTTAGGGGCGAACAGGAAGCCCCATCATGGATGCGTCGCCTCCTGAAACTGCGACACCGTCCTCGGTGACTGTTACGCACTGACACTGGTCGCTGGATACGGTCCAGCTGTCAAAGTAATTGCGCACCAACCAGCTATTTTGATCCGTTGCTCTTCCTTCGAATTTCTCGTTGAAGCGATCGGCAATTCTCCAATCGGTATTGCTGCCTTTCATACTGTTCCTCTCGCAAACAAAAAGGCTCCGTCCGGAAGACAGAACCACGCATTCGGCGCTTCCACAACTTTGTCACGATCTTGAGACAAACTAGGCAGAATTCCAAATTCTGTCTGCCCCCCCCGAACAGGAAACTTCAAGTAAATGTACGAAGACACCATCCGCAGCCCCGCGGAAAGGACGTTTGACTGCGACTGCACTGGCAGCTCCGGTGCGAGCGAGCCGGACTTTAAAGCACT
>CAZSNX010000737.1:0-2034 GCA_964607945.1 uncultured Candidatus Obscuribacterales bacterium | reverse complement strand
ACGCTCGAAGCACTCTCCACTGTAACCATATCTGCAGTCCCCATGCCCGTGTGGGTGCTCGCCGCATTGGGCTTGCTGTACTTGCTATGGTATCTGCGAGTGTCGCGAAGACGAACCGATGAACCACCTATCGTGCATGGTTGGATTCCGTTCCTCGGTGTCGCACTCGCCTACGGAAAGGATGCAGTGGGATTTCTTTCTGATTGCCGAAAGCGCTACGGCGATGTATGTTTGGCTGGCGTTACCAAAATCGCTTGGCATGTCGTCCAGTCATTTTTGTGAACAATTGCTGAGCGAAACAGGTGTGGTTGTCACGCCCGGTTCAGCTTTCGGAAACGGCGGCGAGGGCTTCGTCCGATTATCGCTGGTGGCGCCTGCAGAGCGTCTTCAAGAGGCTGTGCTTCGCTGGCAGAATTCCACCTTGAAGCCGTGATCGCATCGGCGCAACACAAGTGGCGTACTACTGTATATCTGTTTTCTGTAATTTCTAAGGGTTGATTTTCAAGTAGTTTGCTCTCGCTCTGTTTCCTGTTAGAATTGCGGCGGCCTACAGGTTGGTAATAGTTACTAACGAGCTAGCCTGTGAGAGAATCTGACCCTGTAAAACTCGGTCGATTTTTCACCGGATGCAGTTAAAGAAGGAGAAGTTCAAGTTTATGATGGCGAAAATTCAAACAATCGCTCTTGCCGCAGCTAGCTTCGCGCTTGTGGCGTCACTGACGGCGTGCAGCGGAAGCTCGGATACAACATCCACCGGAACAAGCACCGGAGCGGCTACCCCCGCCCCCGCCACCCCGAGCACCGATACTGGTGCTACGCCTGGTGCTACGACCGGAACTCCGGCGCCTGGTGGAACCACCGGCACCACTCCGTAAGAGCTGATCGCTAGTTCAGTTCTTAACAAGAAAAATAAAAAGGCCGCTCTTTGCGATTGATTCAAAAGGAGCGGCATTTTATTTGTAAGCTTGGTAACTTGATACAAGTAAGCCAAGCATCAAACGAGGGCAATTGTCATGGAAACGAGCATTGCGGCAAAGTTATCTTTAGTTGCAATACAGTCCTGTTTTCAACTTGCAATTCTTTGTGCATCGGCTTTGCCGGTCCAAGCCGATGCGCCCGCGGGAAAGGACGGCCGGTTCGGCGATTTGTCGCTTATTGCGCAAACTCCAAGCCAGAATTACTTTCAAGGCGGCTATACCGGACAGGCTCAGCCAATCTGGAACGGCGCAGCCAACCAAGCACGTGAATATGTTGAACGTGCACCCCAGTCCGGTGGCAGCCTGCCGGGACAATTCAACGCCGGCGGACTCCCTCAAACCTATTCGAACCAGCCGGCCGGACAAACACCGCAGTTGTGGTCAGGTCAAGGTCCGCTGGTCGGCCCGCCAATCAGCTTTGTAGATGTCGGCAGCGGCAGATTCGGAAAGCTGGAGATCGATTTACAAGATGGTCACTTCATGGAAGGAGCAGTCGAGCGCTTACATTTAACCGCTCGCGATATGGACTTGCCCAAAGGCACCCTGGCGGCTCTTGATGTCGATGTTAAGGGTGGTCGATTCGAAGATTTCACCTGCGATCAATTGACGTTTTCCACTATCGGTCCGTCAAGCTTCGATACCGGCAGCCTGCTCAATCGCCGGATGCTCCAGTTTAGCCAACCGGTGCAAGCGACAGTGACCGCAATAGTGAGTCAAACAAACCTCAATCGCTTCCTCAACTCCCCATTGACGCTTCAAAGACTGTCGGTCGATGCCTTACAGGGAGGCGGTTTCCTCGGCAGCCTGCTGGGCCAGCTCGGTCAGACCGCTCCATTGGGACTGACCTTCAGCAGCGGCAATTTAACGCTTCAACCGGGCAATCGGATGTTGATTGCGATGCAAGGGAAGGCCGGAGTCGGTGAGCTTGCCGCAACTATTCCAGTCGAGCTGGCAACCAGCCTTGTTTTAAAGGATGGCTGGGTCAACCTGGCAGGCACACAACTAACATCATCCGGCAACGAGATTTCACCCGATCTTTCAAATATGGTTCTAAACC
>CAZSNX010000736.1:0-2038 GCA_964607945.1 uncultured Candidatus Obscuribacterales bacterium | reverse complement strand
GATCGCAGGAAACCCTCCCTTGGCCTGTCAAGATCAGCAATCAACACCAGAACAAGGGCAAATGAAAGCACCATGGCGCAGGTCGTTAACCAAAGGCGATTGCTGCTGCAGCGTTCCTGGTAACCTATTGACGCAAGCGCGATAAAGACAATGACATAGAGGACAGTCCACACAACCTCGGGAATTCGACCATAAAACGAGGCCGCCATGCGCGTGGACTGCAGATCGATCGTCTCATTCACTGACTGGATAAACAGCGCACCGATGTCTGAGTTGAGGTCGTGGCGGGCGAATTCCAGCGCTTTTTCCCACAGCCGTTCCTGCAGCTTGTTTGATTGATCTATTGACTGGTTGAGTTCTGTCAGGTCTTTCGCCAGCTTCACACGCAGCGCAGTGTATTCACGAAGAATGCTTCTCACCTCGGTTCTTCCTGGCTCCGGCAAAAATCCCGCCCGCAAATACGTGGTACCAACCGCATTCGCCTCATCGACAATCAACAAGCGTCGGTCATTGAATCTTTCTGCCGCAAGTCCGAAAGTAAACGCAAGCAAAAACGCAAGCAAAGCCAGCGTCGATTGAACCATTGTTCCCAGTGATTGCGACTCGGGATAAGGGCGACTGCGATGAATAACTGCACCGATGCGAAAGCCCGCCTCAATAGCCAAAGCGGCCAAAAGAATGTTGAACAAGAACAAGGCCCACAAGGGAAGACTATCCATTGACTACTCCGCTCACAAGGGTTCGGGGATGCATGCCCGGTCAAGAGCAAGCCAATTGTAGCAAGTGCACCATCGCCAAATGCTTCTCCGGGCCGATGATGCATTGGTGCCGAACCGAGGGTGGCAACCATTCGGTAAGATATCGTGATCGGAGTCAAGCCTTTTGCAGATGCAGTTTGGCATTGAACGGTTTGCCCGATTTGAGCACGCCGTAAATGATGTGCAATAACTTACGCATTGCACCACCAAGTGCCACCATTTTGCCTTTTCCCTGCGCCTCAATTCGATCACAGAAGTCGATGATTACAGGGTTGTATCGCTTGCTCGACACTGCCGGGAAATACAGAAGTTTCCTAATCCGCGTACTTCCAACTTTCGACATTCTGGTCTGTCCCCGGAACGTGCCGGACGAACGCTCACTGGGAGCCAGCCCCGCGAACGCAACAAGCTGCCGGATGCCTTCGAAGCGATGGATGTCCGGAATCTCAGCGAGTAGAGCATTTGCCGTCGATTCACCGATGCCGGGAATGCTGACCAGCAACTTCCGCTGCTTCTTCAGTTTCGCGAAACTCTCGATGTGTTCATCAATCTGAGCTTCGAGTGTTTCGATCTGGCCTTCAAGAAAATTGATTCGAGACTCGATCGAAGATAACACCGCAGGAGTGTGCGCGCCGGACTTCCTGCGCGTCTTCTCCTGAGCCAAAAGATCCTTTGCCCGATTTAGTTCGCGGGTCATCTCCTGGAGTTCCTTTGCCTCTGCCGGCAGCGGGCGCCAGAGCAGTGGTGACTCCCGTTCACAGTACGTCGCGATCAAGGCAGCATCAATCTTGTCGTTCTTCGTGCGCTTCAACTTAGAACGCCCATAGTTCTTGATGCAGTTTGGGTTGACGACACTAACCTTGTTTCCTTGATCATGGAGGTGGTATGCGAGCTGTTCACCGTATCTACCCGTCGCTTCCATGCAGAAGTGCGGCTCATCAACGCCCAACGAATCAAGCCACGCAATCAACTTCTCGAAGCCCTCCAGGTCGTTCGAAAATGCACGGTGCTTTGCCCGACTTTGCGGCGACAGAACAGCGACATCGAACTTGAATTTGCCGATGTCTATTCCAACAAAAGCATCAATCATCAGAGTTCCTTTCCGGTTTTGGGAATGCTGTGCTCAGGCTAACCTTATTGAAAACGCAGGCTCATGACATGGCCTAAGATATCGTCCAGCCTCTACTCAGCAGCGAAAGCGACAGGGACCTAATCTTACTGCGGCAGTCTCTAAGGACTAAGGCAAGATGCAGGTTCATCCTGTCGCTCTGAGCTTATCG
>CAZSNX010000735.1:0-2054 GCA_964607945.1 uncultured Candidatus Obscuribacterales bacterium | reverse complement strand
GACTATCTTCCCTGCTTTGCCTTGTATTGTGCGAACCACGCTTGTCCTTCCTCCGGCGAAGGATAGTCCTTGTCGATTACTTTGTTGCTTGCTCTGCACCAAGATTCATAAGCGGCGCGAACATCTTTGTTATGTTGAGACTGTTGCATTGCCAGTTCTGGGTCTTGCTGCGAAATGGCTAATATGTCTTTGAGCGATTGCATCTTGTCCCTGCTCTTTCCCCAGGTGTTGTCGACTTTCACCGCACCAGACGCAAGATCGAAATCCGTAATGCACGCGAGTGCTGTCCTCTATTTCTTTGCAGCACTAATATCAAACGCCTGCAACGCCGAGAACGATTGACAAAAGTCGGCCACCGACATCTCAAACAAGGCGCCGGTTTTCCCAGTTGCTTCCATTTGAGGATTGGCAAGGTGAATGATGCCTTTCGCCTTATCATAGCCGACAACGGCATAGCCATGATTGCGGCACAGACCGAATTTGGCTCCACGATCATCGGCACCATCAATACAGGCCATAATCATAGCGTTCTGCGCTTTACCATCCGGAAATTTCGCGTCGAGAAACTTGAGCACCTTAGTTTGCAGTTCAGCCTGTGTGCCTTTAGGCTGCGCGAACAGGCTGTCTTTGTAGCCCACCAAGTGCCAGGCAGCTCCCAACTTTCGCATGTTTATCGACACCAGATCGAGTTTATCGGCCGACTGAGCAGTCAAAAGTTTGGCCATAGAATCAGCGGCGCCAGTACTGCACAACTCTTTCAGTACGTCTGCCGTTGGGGGATCAGTGTTACGCGGGTCAAGGGACTTCTTCAAATGAAGACCGTAGGCAATACAGAGAATCAACGGCCAGCTGCCATTCTCATTGACGAAAGCGAATTCTTCCAGAGATCGTCCATAATATGTTAGATTTACGGAAACAGGATTATTCGCATCGCCAGGAAATTGGACGAGAAACTCTCCTGGCCGTGTACGCCCATCTTTGACCACCGGCGTGATCATCTTATGAATGGCTTCAGGATTTGCCGCTGCCATCGCCTGCAGGGCGCTCATCACAAAACAATTGTTCAGCCCGGACTGGTCGACCGCTTCCGGCTTAACAGACTTGATACCGTCAGCAAACGGAGTGCTGTCAATGAACTCACGAGTCTGAGGCTTCTTCGGCTTAACGGCGCCAGATCCATGCGGCGAAACCGCGCTGACCTCGACCCAATTGGCTCCGTCGACATCGGTTGCAAGGGCAAGAAGCTCAGCATCTAAAAGATTGGCATTGATATTAGCCATTGCCAGTGAATTGACCGGCAGCCTACCAAGCATAGTGGAGCGGATGTAGTCAGCAGAGTCATCCTCCATAGCATCGTATTTCACCGCGGACTCAGCAGGCAATGACGCGCCGCTGGGCAAGAAAAAAGAACTCTGCGACTTCGCACCATCTTCCATTCGAATCTCACCAGCCGAGCCACCGCCTTTGGAGACAATTGTAATAGCGCCGTCTTTACGCTCGGCACTGATACCGGTAGTAGTGCCCTGTTCCGCAGTGATATCGACACCCTTCAAATTCAAACGTCCAGAACCCTTGTACGACGGCAGCGCGTATTCTTCGGCATACACAGTGCCGTTGGTAGCCACAAGCATGATTTCACCGCCAGCGCCAGGGGCGGATTTGTCGACAACATTGCCGCCACGTGCCTGCACTCCAGCACCCAGTGTCACATTACCGGTCGTGTTGCGAATTTCAATCGCTCCGGCCTTTCCGGCTGCCGCACCGTCTGCGGTTCCACTCCCTCCGGACGAATTGATGCCACCGAGCTTGACTGCCTCGTAATCAGTCATCACCGAGATTGCTCCACCGTTCCCGGCTTTCGTTTTGCTTGAGCTGCCGCCGGTATCGATCGAAGCATCACTGACGACACCACCGTAGGCTAAAATAGAGACGGCTCCACCACTACTACCGTTGCCATCGACTCCGCGAGTGACTATATCGCCATGAAGTCGGACCATTTCATTGGCACTGATTAGCCTGACCATGCCTCCAGCTAGTGACGTTTGCGAAGGCGA
>CAZSNX010000734.1:0-2055 GCA_964607945.1 uncultured Candidatus Obscuribacterales bacterium | reverse complement strand
AGATTGTCTGTTGCTCGTGTTGGATTACCGTTGTTTAGCCGCAAGCAGGAAGTGTAGTGAGGCTGTTTGCCGGCTCGCTTATTGAAAGATCATCTGATTTAATGCCAAAGCGCCAAGACCGGGCGGAGGTAAGAAATTGAGTTCGAGAGCATTTTTCTCCATTTTTTTGTCCTTGTGTATTGCTCTGGCAATTGCTCAGCAGCCGGTCAAAAGCCAACCGGGCGACAATGCGAGTCAGCCGCCGAAAGAATCCAAGTTGTTCGACACTTATGACAACAGCTTCGTGCGCAGATTTCTGACACCTGCTAGTTACATGCCTGTCTCCGAGATTCAACCGGGAATGGTTGGTTGGGGGCTATCCGTCTTTACCGGAACCAAGGTCGAGCGTTTCGGTGTCAAAGTAATCGGTGTGGTCAAAAAGGTTTTGAACGGGCGCGATGCGATCTTGGTGCGGATGTCGGGGGCGCCGTTGGCCAACAACAATGTGATCAAAGGCATGTCAGGCAGCCCGGTGTATATAGATGGAAAGTTGATTGGGGCGATTTCATTCGGATTTGACTTCGCCAAAGAGCCGATTGCCGGTATCACGCCGATAGTCGATATGCTCGATTCGATGGCTACCGACACCGTCAACAAAGACCGGCTCTCCATGGTTGAGCCTCAGCCCTGGTTCGTCCAATCAGCTGCCACCGTCAATGTCGGCTCTGGTGCACCGCGTTTGGTGCCTTTGATGTCGCCGGTTTCGCTGGCGGGATTCTCATCGTCGGCGCAAAACTTTCTCAGCCAGCGGCTGAAGCGATTCGGCATGACGGTGGCAAGCGGAGCCGCCGGTGGTCAGGATCCGACTTTGGCAAAGCTCTCGTCGGCAGGCATCGTCCCGGGTGGTTCGGTCAGCGTGTTGTTGACCACCGGTGATTTCAACGTTGTCGCAACAGGCACGGTGACTGCTCGTTTCGGGCAGAAAGTGCTGGCGTTCGGGCACCCGTTCTTGCAGGCCGGCGCGGTCGATTTCCCACTGGCCACCGCTTATGTCCATGAAGTCTTGCCCAGCCTCTCGGTTTCTTTCAAGCTGGCATCGCCGGTGCAAGTGGTAGGAGTTTTGAATTCCGACCGGCCTTGGTCGGTCGGCGGGCAATTGGGCCAGTCAGCGCGGATGATTCCGGCTAATTTCACGGTCACTGACAAGACGAGGCACGTCAAACGCACCTATCATTGCCAGGTGGTCGACCATCCCGATCTGACACCTGATTTACTGGCTTCCTCCGCGATGTCGGCGATTGATGCAACGCATCAGTCTTCCGGGCCGTATGTGGCAAGAGTCGACAGTGTAATCGAGGCCCAAGGTCTGGAGCCGATCAAGCGCACAGACCGGTTCTCTTCTAATTTCTCAGTGCACACATTGTCCGATTCGGGCAGTCGTTTCCGCTTCCTGGGAGATCCGGTCGGCTCTTTCGTTTTGAAAACCACATCGGAGATTACCAACAACGACTTTGTAAAGGCATCCATTAAGAAGGTAAATCTCGACATTACGCTAGAAGATGGTCATCAGGCAGCCAGGCTCGACAAGGTATACATAGATAAGCCGTTTGTCGCCCCCGGTGAGCTGGTTGACGTGCATTGCTTGTTAAAACCATACAACGGCAAGGATGTAATTGAAACGTTATCGCTTAGGATTCCGCGCGAAATGCCCGATGGCAATATGTTGCTGGGAGTATCGAGCGGTGATGAGATGAGTTCGGTAAAAAAGCGCATGGGTATCACCGATCCTACCCCGGAGTCGCTCAAGCAAGTGTCCGAGCGGATTTTGGCCCGTGGCCGAGGCGATGCCATCGAGTTGGTTGCGGCGCTGCCGGAGCAGTCCTTAATCGTCGGTGGAGTCAAGCTGGTAAATCCGCCGGCTTACTGGGCGAGAGTATTTCTGTCGAATCGCAATACAAAAGCTCCGGCTGCCGTAAGGGGGGATTTGAAAGTATCCAAGGTTACCGAATGGCTAATCGATGGCAGCCATATCTTGACGGTCGAGGTGCGCAGTCCTGAGAAGGTTGTTGCCAGGCA
>CAZSNX010000733.1:0-2062 GCA_964607945.1 uncultured Candidatus Obscuribacterales bacterium | reverse complement strand
TAAAGTTCACCTTAAGCATACTCGACCGAGACAGGCAGAGATTATCATCAACCACTTCAGGCGACGTCAGTCTAGCGGATGAAACTTAGTTGTCTAGTTACTGATTAGCCGCCGAACAAACGAGATTAGGGGCGTGCTGGAAGAGACATCAGGAAATCGGTAATCGACCTTACCTCTTCTTCGTTCAGGTTTGCAGAAGGCATTACATTTTCTCTTCCCTGGTATTCATCAGTAGTTGTCTCGATGACGAATTTGGCATTACTGATCCGTTCGGTAATAAACTGCCTAGTCCTTCTGGCACTGACCGCGTCAAGACGCGGAGCCAAGTGCCCACCAACCGCACCGATTGAATGGCAGGCAATACAGCCATGGTCGTAGAACAGCACCTTCCCTTTCGCGGCATCTGCAGTTTTTTGGCCGCTTTGGGAAACATTAATTCCAGCTTGATCGTTGCGAGTGTGTGGCAGGACTCGAATACCGCCTTTGGGTTCAGGCAGTGTCATGAGGTAAGCAGCGATCCGACCAGCACTTTGGGCAGTAAGGCGTGGGTGAACCATGAGCTCAGGTCCATATAGCCTTTCAAACCTTTTGATAGCAGCTGGACTATTTGTAATGCGAGCCAGTATGAATGTAGTGTTTCGACGAGCACCAATTCCATCTAGTGAGGGAGCGAGGCATCCTCCGCTACCGTCAATGGAATGGCAGGACCCACAGTTATTTCTTTGAAACAACTGCTTTCCGGCTTTGCTCTGACCGGAAGCTGGGCTGGGAGTGAACGACTTCGGCGGAATGACAAAGCCCGGTGGATGCTTTTGTACTGCTTGCGCTTGAGCAGAAGCAGAGACAACAAAGACCGAACTGAGAGCCAAAATAAGAATCATAAAGAGCAGGCGCTGATATTTACGGCTCATTTCCTGGCTTTCCTCTCCTTCGGCACCAAGTCGACGTACTATTTGTTAGATTTTATCAGCGTAGGAGAAAGTCGTTCTCGCTTATCGTGTTCAATAGCAAGAACAATTTGCCAGGTCTCTTCGATTTTTCGAAGTTGACCAGAAGGGACCGGTTACAAGAATCATCCGAAATGACGATTCGAAGGGCTATAGTCATTTGACAGTAGTCTCTGCGAAGGTATCATTTCGCAGGTTTTTATGACTGGCAATTGGCTTGTAAACGAGTACACTTGTCTTTGTTTCTCTGAGTACTTTCGTAGTCGTGCTGCCCAAGACGTTCCTATCTGGATCTTTGAAACCATAGGCACCCAAGACGAGCAGGCTGTTGGATGAACCGGCATAATCTAGGAGCGTGCTGCTCACGGCACCTTCTTTGATTGAGAACACCTCTTCTATCCAGTACTCGCGCAAGAATGATTCTCCTTGCTCTCTTATCAGTTTAGCTTCCTGCCTGTGCTGCTCAGAGGGAATGACAGTGACCGCTTTCAGTTTGGAGTCCGTTTTCTTGGCCAGATTTTCTGCCATCAAAAGTGCCCCGCGAGATGGTTCACTGCCGTCATAAGCAACCAGAATCTGCTTAATCTGATCCAGCGGTTGTACAGTGATCAAAACTGGCACATCAGATCCAACCACTACTCTTTCAGCGACAGAGCCCAGCAACAGAGTGGCCGGCATCTTTTGTTGCGCGCGACCGCGGTGCCCCATGACAAGCAGGTCGAACTCTTCAGCATATTTGAGAATTTCCTCGACGACATAACCTTCATCCAGGAAGGTAGTCGTTTTGAAGCCTCTGCCAGCAGCCTCTTTTGAAAATAGGTCTAATATCACCTTACCGATCCTGCGCAGAGCAGCAAAAACCTTGCTTGATGTTTCAATTGACTGACTGAAACCCAGCTCCTCTGCGAACTCGGGCTCTACAAATAAGTCGACCAGACGTGGATCAACAACATGTTGACCAGCAAGTTCGGCGCCAAGCTTAGTGGCCAGCCAAAACCCATAATCCGCAGCATTTTGGCTGTTCTTGGAGCCGTCCAAAGCAACCAAGATTTTCTTGAAAGTCATAGCGTCCATCCTCCATCGAAGTCTGCTCCATTAAAGCACGGGTGCAAAGC
>CAZSNX010000732.1:0-2074 GCA_964607945.1 uncultured Candidatus Obscuribacterales bacterium | reverse complement strand
CACAACAGGGGAAGTATGTATGAGCGAGTCGCAGTCTTGCGATTTCGACAGAGAGTTCGATGCTGGAGAGATGGGCTGTGGGGAGCTTGTCTATAAGCTCTGGTTCTTGCTGAATGATATGAAAGCCGGGCAAACTATCAAAGTGACGGCGCTCGATCGCGGGGCGCCGCAGGACATGCCGGCTTGGTGCGAATTGACCGGGCACCAACTCGTAAGAGCGGAGCACCCCGAGTATCTCATTCGTCGAAAAGCTGACGAGACTACTTCGTAAGAGCAAGCTCGCGAGCGTCTTCCGGGATTTGTGATTCAAGCGCTTCGGTTGCTTGCACTGCTACCGGCTTGCCGTCTAGTGAATGTCCTTCCCAGCGGGCCATCACAGCGGACGCCAGGCAGTTGCCCAAAACGTTGATTGCTGTTCTGCCCATATCCATGATGGTGTCCACGCCCAATATCAGGGCTATGCCTGACAGCGGCAGGTTGAAGGAAGAAAGTGTTCCAGCCAATATGACGAGCGAAGCGCGCGGAACAGCAGCCACGCCTTTGCTGGTCAGCATGAGAGTCAGCAGCATAAGCAGCTGCGTTTGAATCGGAAGATTTATGCCTGCTGCCTGTGCGATGAACACCGATGCCAGCGAAAGGTACAGCGTTGTGCCTACCAGATTGAACGTATAGCCCAGCGGTAGAACAAAGCTAACGATGCCGCGCGGGACACCGATTGCTTCCATGTTTTGGAGTGACTTCGGCAGAGCTGCTTCGCTGCTTCCGGTGGAGAATCCGATCAGCATTGGCTCTTTGGATGCGGCCAGAAAGCGCCCGATTGGCACGCGCGCGAGCAAAGCGCAGGGAAGCAGGACTCCCACGACACATACCCCAAGCGCCAGGTAGAGTGTGCCTACCAACTTGCCCAGTGAAACAAGCACGCCGAGCCCATGATGCCCAATCGTGGCGGCGATCGCTGCTGCAACCCCAAGCGGTGCGAGTTTCATCACATAATTGGTGTACTTGAACATCACTTCCGACAATGATTGGCAGAAGTCGACGATTGGTTGAGCCTTCACCGCACTGACAGCAGCGGCAAACAAAGTCGAGAACACGACTATTTGGAGCACATCGCCTCTAGCCATCGAGTCGATTATGCTGGTTGGAAAGATATGAGTGATGATTTCAGCCAGCGTTTGCTGCTTGGATGCCAGCTCCGTTGCGGTGGTAGTAGCCGCAGTCTGGGTCAAGTGGACTCCCGCCCCTGGCTGTACGACGTTAACGATAAACAGTCCGATGAAGAGAGCAAAAGTCGTTACCACTTCGAAGAAGATGAATGACTTTAGTCCCAGCCTGCCTACCGAGTGCATGTTGCCGGCGCCGGCGATGCCGACTACCAGTGTTGCAAAAACGAGCGGTGCGATGATTGATTTGATCAATCGTAAAAACACTTCGCTGCCTGGCGCAAGTGCGACGCCGACTGCGGGAAACAGCCAGCCGACAAGAACACCGGCGACGAGCCCGATGAAAATTTGAGTGGTTAGTCCGGGCAGTTTCACAATTCTCTCCTTGCTGAATTGGCAGCAGTATACAAGGAGGCTGTGTTCTCTTGGTTGGGCGCCACTAAGGATTTCGGCTCAAATCAATCTGATTTAGGCTCGGGCCGGTTCTCGAAATTGTGCTTTAAGAGCTTGATTAGCTGTTGTCGCAAAGCGTCCCACTCCTCGGTGTCTAATGGAGCAAGGAACTTCTCTTGCTCTTTTTTAACCAGGCGCGTGGCCTTGGAGAGCGTTTTTCGTCCCCTGGGAGTCAGAAAAATTATGTTGGCCCGGCGATCGGTTGAGCTGGTTTGCCTTATCACAAACTGGCGTTCTTCGAGGTGATCGAGGATTTGAACCATTGTTGTTCTATCAATCTTATTCCTGGCGCAGAGGCTCTGTTGGGTGGTCGGTCCGCCAATTTCAATCAATCTCATCAGCCCGTATTCCTGTGCTGACAGCCTTAACGGTTTGAGCGCATCTTCGACCATCTCCCTGATGATGCGTGCGGCTCTGTTCAGCAGGAAGCCTGCGCTATCGGAAAGACTGGTTGGAAC
>CAZSNX010000731.1:0-2080 GCA_964607945.1 uncultured Candidatus Obscuribacterales bacterium | reverse complement strand
CCCACTACAGCTACTCATCCGTCAGTTACCTCCAAAACGAGTCCCAAGCTCGAAACTACTACCAGCGCACCAGCGCCACCAGTTGCTCTTGGAACAAGCGGCAATTTGAGCATCGTGGCAGACCAGACTCAGATTCTTTCAGGCGATAAAGTCTCCTTGCACGCCAAAGCTACAGGAGTGGGTAACAACTATAAATTCACTTGGGAAGTCATTGAGACAAGCAAATTTACCGGGCCGGGAGCACCACCTGGCATAAAGGGTCCCGGCTTCGCATTGATACAACGCGATGTCACCGTAAGTGACAACAACTTACTGCAATCTGCAAAGCTCTGGACTTCCACGAAACGCGGCTTCTACGATCTCTTTCACACAGCTGATATCATTAGCACCATCGACTACACAATCATTGTTACGCTAGTGTACGTACCGACTAACACTGCAGTTCAGAAAGCCTGTGCAATTGTTACTGCCAAGTAGCTCGTTACTTCGGAAAACTACAGACTTTCCACGTGCCGAACCTTCCTTCTCGCTCTGAGCCAGTTAACCTCAGCTAGTACGCAATACAGGCTGTTCACATGCCCGATGGGTCCATACTCATCGGCACCACAACCTTTATGTCCTTCGGTACTTGCCCCCAGGGAACCAAAGTACTGAGGTGAAATGTTGCAACTGGGGCGGGATCACCTAAATCCCTATAGATCTGCCCAGTCGTAGCTCCTGCCGGGAAATCGCGAATTACAAACTGTCCGTCGGATTGAATAGTTTCGATTGTCGCAGTTTCCACTTTGAGCGGAGTCCCGGGCGGTGCACTCTTAGACCGATTTCCGATGACTACATACCCGGGCCAAGAGGTGGGAGGAGACAACATACCTTCCTTCAATTCCGTATCGCCTCTCTGCTTATGCAGCTTCTTCAACGTTTGCACGACCTCCTCAGGCGCTCCAGGTGGAAAGACCCAAAGGATTTGGAAAACTACCCTTCCCACGTAGCCCTTAAATGCCCCTGCCGCATTTGTCTTCTTCGAATTATTCAAAGCATTGGCGGGTGGCTTTTGCGCATTGACGATGGCAGCTTCGAGCAATACGCCTGTAGCTGCTATCACCATGCAGCAAACAACTCCCCACAGGACTCGTCTCCTTCGGCGCTCGATCATTTTGTCCCCCCTTTGGGATACTTGATTCAAGACTCTTCAAACAGAATAAGTCAGAACAAACATACTGAGAAGTTATCCAAGTGTAGAACCTCCGTTCGCCTGTTGAGCCAGCTTATCCAGCAGTCCTTGAATCTGCTCGTGCAGTAGCTGAGTAACCTGCCGGCATGAAGAGCGAGCATCCTGCTGGTAATCGGAGATATACTGTGCCATATCGATCGGATCAGCCACTGTCAGTAAGATATCTCTGCCGGCAATTGGGCTTGGCCGTTTCAATTTATACAGTTCGCGCTCCAACTTCATAACGCTCTCAGCAAGCCGATCGCATGATGTAGCTCCTCTCAAATAACGCGGTGACCAACCAGCGAGCTGCCCGACTTCCTTTAGCAAATCAAGATCTTGCTGCAAATTCTCCTTACTCGTTTGATCTGAAGAATCTTTCGCCTTCTGCTTAATTTCGGCCGCCAATTGCCAGGATCGATCAATTAACGGGAGCTGCTGCGACACTGGCATTTCTCTATGACGGAGCTCAACTGCATTGAACATTGCATTCTGCGCCAGAAAAATCTCTTGAGTCAAATTTTGTTGAGAATAATCCTGATCGATCAGCTGATGCGACTCTCTCTTTCTTTGGATTAGTTTTGCAGCAATGGTCAACAATCGCTGTTGAAGTGTCTCAGTCGATGCCTTAATGGACAACTCCTTTTCCATTCTGGAGATGCGTTTATCCAGCTCGTTTTCAATCGAACGACTGTAATGGTACTTAATCACCATTGGTACCAGGAAGGCAGTCCACTCAGGCTTTTCCTTACGATTCTCAGTAATGGCCTTCAATCCAATATCAATTGCACCGCTATGAAAGTGCTGCAGCTTCTCGTTTTGATAAAAGATTTCGCCCTCTGGAAAAACCACAAGCACGTGCTTGCCCTC
>CAZSNX010000730.1:0-2081 GCA_964607945.1 uncultured Candidatus Obscuribacterales bacterium | reverse complement strand
CGGCTATTCGTTTCATGCGCGAGTTGGAGGCAAAGCTGACCGGCAAGGGATCGGTCGGCGTGGTCTGTGGGCGTTACTACGCAATGGATCGCGACAACCGCTGGGAACGGATTGAAAAATTTTGGCGAGCGCTGGTACATTCTCAAGGACTGGCAGCGACATCAGCTGTCGATGCCGTGGAGCAGGCTTACGCTCGCGACGAAGGTGACGAGTTCGTGTTGCCGACGCTCGTCAATCGCCGCCCACTCAAAGACGGCGATGCAATGATTTGCTTCAACTTCAGACCGGACCGCGTGCGGCAGATCTCTAGAGCTTTGACGAAAGCCGATTTCGACGGCTTTACACGCGAAATCATGCCGAAGATTTACTACGCCTGCTTAACGGAGTACGACGCCTCCTTAGGGCTGCCGGTTGCATTTTCGCCCGAACAACTGCCATCGCAAGACATGGCAATGACATTGCCGGAATATTTGGCCTGCCACCACGTGCCGCAATTTCACACAGCGGAAACCGAGAAATACGCGCATGTCACTTACTTCTTCAACGGCGGCCGCGAACAACCCAACGTTGGAGAAGAACGTGTGCTTGTTCCCTCGTTGAAGGTGGCGACTTACGACAAGGCACCACCAATGCAAACAGAAAAGGTGAGCGATGTAGCCTGCCAGGCGATCAGCTCTGGGAAGTATCCGTTCGTGGTGCTCAACTTTGCAAATCCTGACATGGTCGGACACACCGGCATGCTGGAGGCGGCAGTCGAAGCGGTTCAATCGGTGGATGAGGCTTTCGCCCAACTCTTGGAAGCATCGAGCGCAGCGAAGGGAACGCTGTTCATCACAGCCGATCATGGCAACATCGAACAGATGATTGATTATCAAACCGGCGAACCGCACACCGCACACACCACCAATCCGGTACCGCTAATAGTGGCAGATTTCAGCGGCAGGGTACCGGCCGGCACCTTGTTGAAAGAAGGCTCTCTTGCCGATGTCGCCCCTACCATTTTATCGGTGATGAAGATGGCGATCCCCAAAGAGATGACCGGGCAAAATCTCTTGGAGTAGCTAGACCGGCTTTTGCCGGTAATCGCCTGCATACAGGAATATTAATTGCGGCGACGGGTGGGCTGAGCTCGCCCTGTTAGAATTGGTGCTTGCGGCAAATTGTGAGGTAGCAAGCGGCATGTCGGCCACAACATCCGGCTTTGAGCTAATCAACTTTGTACCGGCTGCCAGACTTTCTCGGTTGCCAGCCTATATTTTCGTCAGACTGGACGAGCTCAAGGCAGAGGCACGCAAAGCCGGAAAGGATGTCATCGACCTCGGTCTCGGCAATCCCGACGCGCCAACTCCAATCGCCGTGGTCGAAGCGCTGCGCGAGGCAGTCAGCCAGCCGGCTTTCCATGGATATCACCATTTTGACGGTCTGCCAAAGTTCTAATCAGCTGTCGGGCAATGGCTGGAAAAACGCTACGGCGTCAAGCTCCAAGCAGACAAAGAGATTCTGCCCTTAGCCGGCTCGAAAGAGGGGTTGGCTCACCTGGCGATGGCATATCTCGATCAAGATGACATCGCTCTTGTGCCGAGCCCCTGCTACCCGGTGCATCTGCGCGGTCCAATCTTGGCCGGAGCGACGGTCTTTGATTTACCTTTGGTTGCAGAGAACGATTTTGCGCCCGACTTAAGGAAGATTCCTCCGGAAGTGGCTGCCAAAGCCAAATTGCTGATTCTCAACTATCCCAACAATCCAACCGGAGCAACTGTAAGTGGAGCATTCCTCGAAGAAGCTATCCATTTCTGCAGGAAGCATGAAATCTTACTTGTGCACGACTTCGCCTACGGTGAGATTTATTTTGGACAGGAAAGACCGCATAGTCTTTTAGAGTTTTCAGGAGCCAAAGAGATTGCCGTTGAGTTTCACACATTAAGCAAAGCATTCAACATGGCGGGCTGGAGAGTCGGTTTTGCTGCTGGTAACGAAACTGTTATCAAGACGTTGTATACGCTCAAAACGAACGTTGACTACGGCGTCTTCGGCACGACTCAAACAGCAGCGATGGCAGCGCATGAAATGCCCGATACAGA
>CAZSNX010000729.1:0-2082 GCA_964607945.1 uncultured Candidatus Obscuribacterales bacterium | reverse complement strand
CTTCGGCGTTCAAAAGCTGCCCGCTCTGACCATTTACATGCGCTGCCAGAGCAGCTTCTCTTACTTCCATGAAGTTCAATGTAAAGCCGGCTGCATACGCGACGAAAAACGGGAAAACTACGAGTATCGCCAGAAAGATAGTAAGTATTATTCCAAGGGCTGGACCGAACTCGGCAATTTGAGACCCTTGCTGCGAACGCCTCTTCTTCATAAACTAACCTCCAGCCTCCCTGCAAGCGTTACTCTAGTAGCCTTGTGTGTCCGATCTGTGACTGGCCACAGTGTTTGCGCCGCTACCCTGAAATCCGCATTTATCAGCCCCGCCAGACCACCCATGATCGCTAATATAGCTCTTCACCTTTCCTGCCAGTGGTAAACGATGTAAATCTCAAGCGCGCTATCTCGATTGATATTTCTTAGCGGAAGGGAATAACAGAAGCTGTAACCAGCGTCCGCCCAGTGTGCAATCGAAGCGAAGTTTCTTCCAGTAAATCAGGAGATCGTCTATGTCTGATATCCCGGACCAGCATCCGGACGAGATAGTTTCGCAGCAAGGTCCGGATTCACCATCAGCGGCAGGCGGCAGCGGCGCTCCCGCCGCTAGCGGACAAGCATCTCCCAAGGCTCCGGAGGCAGCTGCCGGCGGGGTCGGCCGGGTGATGAAGAAGCTCAATGGCGTTGTCGAAAGAACAATTCTCGATCTCGATGCGTGCCGCGACGTCGTCTCGCGTCTGATAACTGAGAATGACTCAAAGAGTAAGGATGAGGCTAACTTTCGATCGGCGCCCGACAGTTCAGCTCCGGTCAAACAAGTCTCGAAGTATAAGCTTGCTGCTACCTGTGATTCGGATTGGAACAGCCTGATTGGTACCAGCCGCTGCCGATTTTGTTCTACTTGCAGTTTGAATGTCTATGACTGCTCGAATATGGACCAAGCGGAAGTCGACCAGCTTGTTTTGCAAAAGGAGAACAAGCAGAGCCTTATTCTCTACAAGCGAAAGGACGGACGATTTCTCACTGCTGACTGTCCGGTCGGACAAAAAAGAATTCGCTCCGGTCTTACTACGATGGCATCAGTGGCTGCTGCTGTAGTCGGATTGATTGCGGTTGGCATTTGGATGATGAGCAACAAGCCGGCAGAACCGGCTGATACTTCGCTCGGGCAGGTATTGCAATCGACGAATTTCTCCGGTGCATCAAACAAGGGCGCCGGTGCTGGCACTACCAATCTCCCCAAGTTAACTCCGTCATCGTCGAATCTTGCAGCCTCTCCCGTTATACCGGAAGGCACCTCTTTCGGAAGCGATCTTGGCTCGTCCGGCGATTTGAAGAATGCACTAGCCAAGATAAAGTTCACGCCGACATTACAGCCGCTGGAGACACAGTACGGATTGCCGAAGGAGCCACTTTCAGTGCCTGCATATGTGCCCACACCACTGCCCGGCAGCGCTGCTGCTCCCGGAACAACTACCCAGACCAGCGCCGACAGCAACGCGAACTCTCAAGCACCGGCTCAGTCTGGCTCCACTCAGGGAGCGTCTCCACAAGCTCAGTCTCCGCAAACCCAGGCACCACCGAGTGGCAGCTCATATGTTCAGTACTATGGTGCTGAAAAGAAGTGAGATTGATTGACTCCGCCTGTCGCTAGCTCATAGCGAAAGGACTCTACTCCTTGCATAGTGAGAGTATCGCTTCGAACTGTGTGATCGAGCCAACTTTCCAATCGACTTAATGATGGACAGCTGAGCGCTGCTTCCGTTTGACGATCACCTGGTCAAATCATCAGCATTGCTGAGCAATGACTTCTAAATGCTTTCTCTCTCTCTGCTTTGTCATTGAGATTAGAGAAAGTTAAGCGACTTTATTGAACCATTCCGAAAGATCGAGCGTCTAAACCAACAGAAGAGCCGCAAAGATGTCGGTGGTGATGAACAGTTCTTAGACGCCGTCAGGGGCTCTTCCATCAAAGTTAGATTGGAGGCATGGTTATGAAGCGTCTTATATCACTAAGTCTGCTTGTAGCAACGTTGGCTACGATGTCCGGACTGGCGCGATGAAATGGATTTTCCACACAATTCCTCA
>CAZSNX010000728.1:761-2095 GCA_964607945.1 uncultured Candidatus Obscuribacterales bacterium | reverse complement strand
ACTCCGGCGGAAGACTGAAGGCGAGAAGTTGCAGAATTATCTCCGAACGAAGTGCCTGCGCTCTGGCGCGAAGATGATAAGACACTAGAATTGTCGAAGGATTCTGCCATTGTCGACGACGTTCTGTTCAATGCGGTACAGAAAGAACTCTGCATTTTAGAACGTACTCGAAAATGGTTGGGGCGTCTTTGGTGTATCTACGAAGCAGCGCCAACTTCCCAAAATGCTTCGTCCGTTCCTCCCTGACACGTTCGGTTGGTCAACCTGCGGTCACCACAATAAATTCAACGCGTCACGTCCTGAGCTGACTTGCAACGCCAGGTTATTGTGAGGAACCTTGATTCTGCGAGGCAGCTTCCAGTTCCTTCAAAAAGGCTTGTGCCGCGGCTCCGGCTTCTGCTTCACCCAGTTGCTCGGAAAGCTTGATGATGCGCTTAGCTTGCTGACCGGCTTTGTCCAATTGGTGCAACTTCACCAACGCTGCAGAACGTTTGAGCCCGGCAGCCAATCCGAGTTTCGGCAGATCGCTGTTATCGGCAAAGCGAATGCAGGAGCGTGCTTCGCGTTCCAAATACTCCCAGTCCTGATTCTTTTCAGCGTAATGCATGAGATTGAGCCAGCACAGCTGCGCGTTGTAAGCATCGCCGCGATCGGCTGCAATGTTCAAGGCGCGAGAGAACTTATCATCCATTCGTTTGATTTCACCCAGCTCACCAAGCACGTTTGCATAGCTGAAGAAATAGTCGAAAATAACTTTCAAATCAAATTGATTGAGCGCAGCCCGCAAGAAATCAGTCTCGAAGACGGCTTTAGCTTCGACAAACTTGCCGAGATCGGTGAGGCTCCAGGCTTTGCGCATGTATGTCTGTCCGAGGAACTCGATGGTGGCAACAAGTGACGGATGCGGCTTCTCTACGGGTTGAATAATGGCGTCCCAGATTTCTAGCGCGTCGACATGATTGCCCTCGCGCGCGAGCGCTGCTGCCTGGTTGAAGAGATCGATGAGGGATTCCGATACTAACTGCTGTTGCATTTTTTGCCTGCGCGTTCTGGATCGTATTGGTTGCCTTGTAGGGACACCTGGGGCGTCGTGAGCACCGATTGGACGCGGAACTATAGTCTATCACCACGACGATCGGACGAATGAACGTCCGAATATCCGAACGGCAAATTAGAGGCGCTTTGACAGGCTTGTTTGGTGGTCTAGAATTGACCGAGCGCTTCTGGGCCTGCTGCTGGGGCATCCGTTGACTTAGCGCTAACTGAACGCAGCACACGCGACCTTAACTTTGCGTCAGGAGCGGAGTCAAGACGATCGCACAAACGGCGCGGAA
>CAZSNX010000728.1:0-751 GCA_964607945.1 uncultured Candidatus Obscuribacterales bacterium | reverse complement strand
CGGAACTCGCTATGCCGCATGATTCGCCAGTTTACCTGTTCTTATTAAAGCCATCGATACATGAGAAGCAGTTCATAATATGGCTTTAAGCTCTCGCGTCATAGGCTCATAGTAGGGAATCGTTTATCGTTTTCGAAACCAGAAACCACCTTTAAACAGAGATCTAGCAAACACCCCGTCTGAGAGCCCATTCAAAAGAGCAACCGCTCTTGCGATGTGTGTCCAGCCGCTGTTTGTGCCATCTCGCACCCAATTCACCGGGAGAACATATCCATGGAGACGAAGTTCGTCGACCTTTCCTCCCGTCCCTGGGCGAGAGCAAAGGAATATCAGAATTTCATCGGACGCTACAGGCGCCATCAGTGCGGGCTCTGGTTCGACACTGAAGTCGATGCGAAGAGCGTTGCGCTCATCGCAAGTGCGTTCCGAACGCTTCCACCGCAGCTCAGAAAGCTCGCCAGAGAGTATGAGCTGACAGTCAACGTTTCGACCTTGCAGTTTACGTCAGCCGGAAACTCCGCCACCATCTACGCTGACTGGGATAACAGCAACGACAAGTACGTTGCGCCGCACGTTCAGTTCGGACTGAGAACCCTGCAATCGCACCTTCTCAAGCCGCACTTTACGCATGAATTGTCGCATCTCTGGTTTCGACGTCGGTGTTCGCTGGCTCAGCGCGCCGCCTTCGCCGAGTTCGTAAAAGCGAACACCAGAAGAGGCGACCTGGAGATCACGGAGTATGTGCATGACA
>CAZSNX010000727.1:0-2095 GCA_964607945.1 uncultured Candidatus Obscuribacterales bacterium | reverse complement strand
ACTCGACGGCCGAGTGAATCTTCTGCGGAAGATACTGCTCGGATTTCTGGATGTGCGTAGCGCCTGCAGCAAGATTGACGCTGAACTGGCCTATACCTATGAGTTGAGCCAGCGGCATCAACAAAAAATCGACACGATGAATCAGCTCCTCAACTTCTCAAACTTTCTGCAAGCGGGAACACTCTTCACAATCGAAGGGCGCTCTAAACTTCATCATCAGGACAAACAGGCTTACATACTCACCACCGTTGGTGCGGGATTGTCGGCAGCGCTCCCAGCGGCGAATATCATCTATAGTAAGCACAACAAGATGCGCAATGTTGCTCCGCCGGCGTCATTCAAACATGTCATAGATGGCGAGCCTGTTGATGAAAGAAGCCTTCCCGACTCAATCAAGAAATTCTTAGACTACCAGGAACCAGGACAAAGTCAGTCCCGCCGGATGCGCTTGGCTGCAATATGGAAGCAGCGCTACAAAGCCGATCTGTCTAATGAAGCAAGTCTGTGCGCGTTGACAAATGCTCATCCCACGAGCCTGGGCCTGCTAAAAAAGCGAATTGTGCTTCTCTGGTCGTTACGCACTTTCGTTCAAGACTTTGATTATGAATTGCTGTCGTTGCTTGAAGCAATCAATGATGCCACCATTGGCGATGCCGACCTCAAAAATCCGGATCTCGGCAGATCGATACTTCCAGACAAAATTGTTGATACGGTCAAGCTTTTGAGAGTTGAACGGCAAACTGAGCTGCTGGCTAGAGTCAGAAACGGTGGTTCCACCAACGGTCGGCTTGATTTGTTGGAGACCGAGCTGCTGTCGCAGGTGCTCCGCGGCGTCCTCAGCACCCAGACCGCTATCGACAAGATCGACAGCGAGCTAAACTATGCATATGATGTGGTCTTGTCCCAGCTTCTGTCTAACCGAAGCAAAGTTCAACAAAAGATTACAGAAGCCAACTTCACTAGCAAGGGCACGCTGAATGCCGTTGGCGGACTGCTCGATCTCAATGACTATACCAAAGCAGCCGACGTGGTTTTTGTCACCGCTAACGGTATTGGGCTAGGACTTACGAGTCTGGCGCTGGTCAAATTGCGCGGAGGAAAGAGGAAGGTCGATACGCCCGAAAATTCTCTCAGTGAGATTTTCGGTCTTAAACCAGAATCCACAAGACGCATTCCAGCGCTTGTGATGCAATTTCTCAACTCACCAGATCCACACGATACGCATGGAAAGACAAGAAAGGAAACTCTCTTGGAGGTCTGGAAGCGCAACCGCGTTTCGACGCTCAATCCAAACAATCGGAGATCCCAGGAAAAACTGGCTGCCTTCTCGCAGGAGAACTATGACACAATAAAGCTCGTAATCAACAGGATTAACCTGTTGCAGTCACTGCGAGCGAGAGTTTCTACGGCGAACTCAGAGTTTTTGGAGGTTTTGCGGAGCACTGAGATTCGGGCAAGCGCAGACAACTGCGTTTTTATCGCCAGCCCAGAACGACTGAGCAATTCAGCCCACTCCGCGGCATCCATTATTGGGATTCAGGTACAGGCGAGCACAGGTGATGCTGTAAGCTCCTCTAAACGCTCGGCGATGGATTCGGCTGTACTGCAAAAACTAGCTCTTCTGAGACGAGTCCTGTCAGCAACTCTTGAATTGAGGAAAACCTCTAGCAATATCGAAATTGAGATTGCTAGCGAGACTCAGGCACTCAATCGCATGACTAGACTTAGAGACGCCGCCGTTTTGCTGACCAACAACCTGAACTTCTACCAAGGCTACATTCTGGGCTCCATTTTGTATGGGCCACTCGGGCTATCCGGTTCACATCAAAATGCAATTGCCTCAGACAGGCTTAAGATAGTGGCTGGTTTTCTCTCAATCAGCCTGGGACTGGCAAGTCTCATCGAGCACCATGGCGGAGTTCGACTTACCGGCGTGGAACCTAATATGCTTGGTCCATGTTTCGACCTAAAGAGTAAGGCGAAGGATAAGTACAGCCCCATGGTGTGGAGATATCTTAACTCGGTGAGCCCAAACTCGTGTAACCAGAGAACCAGAAAGGAAGATCTCATCGCTTATTGGAGAGATTCCAGGCTG
>CAZSNX010000726.1:0-2113 GCA_964607945.1 uncultured Candidatus Obscuribacterales bacterium | reverse complement strand
ACACATACTCAACAAACTGGAGTCCTCATGGACAAGCTTGAAATTCGCTTTGACGCGCTTGGTGAACGGCGTGGAAGTAAATGAATTGCTTTGACAAGAGCCGGCTGACGCCGGCGTGACAAATGATATTGCAAGCACAATAGCCAGCCAAACAGTTGTCGCCGCCAGGAGGATACCAATTTTCAATGCCAACCGCCTCATCTATCGCCAGAGTCCGTTTCTCAATGATTCGGACGCTTCTTGACTGCCAGTACTGTAAGTCTTACAGAGCCATATTTCAATTACATAGAAATTTTGTGTCAAAGACCTTGAACGAGACAAAATACAGACATTATTGGAGGAATTTAAGAATCGAGCAGGTTCGGCTCCGCATTACTATACTGGTTTCCTGATTGTGGATGAATGCCCAGCCACCAGACGGAAATCGGCGCCCCAGCAAGAGAGCCATCATGACTTTTCGACAATCGATTGAGACGGCTCTCCTTTCATTACTCCTTCTTTCCGTACCGGTGCTGGCAAAGGATGCAACTGCCACTGGCAAGTCGCCCAGCAACAGAACAGCCGGTGCCTCATCTCTGCAGGGCAGTGATCGTAGCCGCCCGACCTTGCTTTCTGAGAAGGTACCGGTAGCAAACCGCATTCTGCCGAGGTCTTCAGCCTGCCAGGAAGAAGTTGAGAAAGCCGAGAGCTCCAAGTTGCCGCCGCTTCAGTTGGCGCCCAAATTGATCGACCTGGGCGATGCTTATCGCCGCGAAGGGGCCACGATGGAAGCGATCCCGGTCTATGAGCGCGCGCTGGAGATCTACAAGAAAGCAGGACAAATTGGTTGCGCCCGATCGATGGATTGTCAACTGGCACTCGGAGACTTATATGAAGACAGCGGACGATTCGACAAGTCAGCTAAAGTATACGGCGACTCCGCGGCGTTGAAGGAGGCTACTGACGCTTATCGAGTGCCGCTCCTTCATAAGCTCGCCGCAGTGCTCGTAAAAGGAGGCAAACAATCGCAAGCGATTGCCGTATACAAGAGAGCGCTGACTGCTTGCGAGAAGTATTACGGGGTGAATCATCCAGCAGTAGCAGCCCTACTCCTGGAATATTCAGCAGTGCTCCAGAAGGAGAACCAGCCGGCTGAAGCCAAGAAACTAAGCGATCGCGCTAGAACCATTCTTTCAAAGAAGAGCAAGAACCCGACTAAAGGTTAATTCCCAACCGCCGCAATGTATCAGCAGTGGCTAGATGTCCTGCTCTCAGCGGCGTTTTTCCAAAAGCCGCCAACACAACTTCCTTCGCAGGCGCTTGGAACTGCCGCCTGTGACCATCACTCTGGTCGGATCGATCGCGCGGTGCAGCTGCGCTGGTTTTCTTAGCAGACGTCGCCTTTTCCTGACCGATAACGGAGGCGCCGACGACACGTCTGCCACCAGACAACCGCGCATGCAATGATTTCGCCGATTCAAACTCCGTAAGTGGAACACGAGTTTGCAACTTGCCCTTCCCAACTGGAAAGGAAAGAACCTCCACCTTTCCGGCTTCGGCTTGAACAAACAGAAGGACATGGCTCTCTTTGGCTGCTGAGCCGGCTTTAGCTAGCTCGTTAAGCGCTTTGAGCACTAAGTTATCTTCGAGAAACTCAGTGACCGGTCTGTCCATCACCATTCTCGATTCCTGAAGAATGACTTGAAGTTGATCCTTCCCTTGGATTGGACCCGGCAATTGTCCTATCCCTTTGAATAGCTTATTTTCGTGAATGACAGCGGCGCCAACCACAGTTGCCTTGTCGCGAAATGAATCAAACACTTTGTACTTGTCGGCGAACTCATTCGGCCAGAAGCGTGTCACCGTTCTTCCATCGGCAGTCGTTCTTTCCCAGAGCTCCGGCTCCGAGTCCACTGGCTCCGAATCCACTGATTCCGAGTCCACCGCCTGCGAATCCAACGACTCCGAGTCTGCCGGCGCCGAATCCGCCAAATCCGAATCCACTGATTCCGAGTCCGTCGGCTCCGAGTCCACCGGCTCCAAACCCAACGGCTTCGAGTCAGCCGGCTCCAAATCCACCGGCTCCGAACCCAACGGCTCCGAACCCAACGGCTCCGAACCCAACGGCTCCGAA
>CAZSNX010000725.1:0-2122 GCA_964607945.1 uncultured Candidatus Obscuribacterales bacterium | reverse complement strand
AGGATCGATTCCGTCAAGTCTCTGGTTCTGCCGTCGTGCAAAAGAAACTTCTTGAAACGCAGACCCCAAAGCGGAGTGGTTCGCCATTCACCGCCCCTCGCTCCATTTTGAGGAATGCCGTCGGCCAGCTCCTTGCCCATTTGATGCAAGAGAAAGTCTGAATAAGCCTTGACAGGACGGTTTTCCAAGGCCGTAACTTCCATATAATTAAGGCGCGGTGCAGGGCTATCGGGGTGGACGACCTCAACCCGAGGCGAGGTCCACATTACAGGCATATGGCAAACCGAGTAATCGGACCGCGTGGTGGTGGCGCTAATAGTGCTTGATGAAATGTCAATTTACTTAGAGTAGATCCAAGGTCATTCGGCTCACCGGGAAGATATTTTCTGATGTTCGGAGGAAACTGTTGTATCTCCGATCCGAACTTCTCGAATGGTTGGATAAAAGTTGTTATGCCATGCTCTACCCGCAAGGCTTCCGCAGTAAACAGCATCAAGTTGGGGAACTGAGCCTTCCAGCCAAAGCGGCCGACTCGCAATTTCTCCGTAAGCGGATCTACTTGTCCTGCCAGCCGGCCTGCCAGTTTCTTATTGATTTGCATCTGTTTGAATACATTTTGAGAAATATCGGCATCCGGAATCGCTTCGATTAACCCAAATCCCAGCACGGGTCCAGCATGCCTAAGCGAGATCAATTCAGCTCCGGGTGGCACTGTGCCTGCCTCAACCACACAATCAGTAGGATACTTGTTTGGAAATACTTCTGTAATTGACTTGCGACCGATTGCCGGACCTCCTGAATTGAAAAGCCTGTCCATATCATCTTGTCCGAGCTGAGTAATCACTTCCTCAAGCGGTTTGCGAGCCGCTTCAGAACCAGGAATCCGGCTGGCAATCCTAACAACACCAGTACTGACTACATCACGACCTTCCCCTCCTGCTGCCCCTGGTTTGCCGTGGCATTCGAAGCAACTCTGACCATTGAAAAGCGGACCCAGTCCTTCTTCCGGCGTGAAGTCATGCTTAAAAGTTTCCCTGGTGGCATAAAAGAGGCGCAGCTGCTCCTGCGTGAGGCCGTGGACAGGCCCGCCCGGTTGTCCAACATCTGGTGCGTAGACGTAAGCCTGAGCGAAAAGCAAGCACGCCGTAAAGGTAATGATTACCGGAATACCACATCTCAATTTAGAAATCTTTTGCATGGCTTTCTCTTTGGTCAAAACTACTGGCCACTCAGCTTCCGCACGGTGGTGGCGGAGGGCACGTGCTCTGCGGCCCGGACTGCCCGTCAAGATCGACTGTTTGGATGGGTTGGCAGGATCCGTCTGGTTGCGCAATCGGGCAGCTTATGCGAATTTCAGTCACGACATGCTGGCAACGTTGAAACTCGCCAGAGCCACCGAACTCCGAGTTAGTGCACCAATCCTGAGGAAATACGACATTGCCCAACCCGGCTCGGCCATCAGCAAAATAGGTGCCTGTCAGATCGACATTTAGATCTCGGAGTTGCACCAGCCAGAACAGTTTGCCGTTAGGAAGGTCTTGCTTGACACCAAGAGTATTCTGATAAATGTACTGCCCTTCCAACACGGCTGTCTGCGCATAGGGCGTGCGTGGAGTGACAAACATCCTGACTTTGCCGGCAGGGGTAAGGCTGAATATGAACATTCTTTGATTGCTAGGAGGAATGCTTGTTGCCGCATGGGCCGGCTGGAGTCCCCAGCCGATTGCTGGTACCGCTGGTGGTCCTGTACTAGCAGCGCGTTTGTAATAGACAATCTGTGGCTTACCATCAGCCCCCAGAGGCGAAGCCCAGTCCTTCGAGCCTGGATTTGATCTGTCTTGACCTGTTGATATTGGGCCTTCACCTCTGATCTCAGCTTCCTCCGCTGCCCGTCCTACCGGCCAGAGGTCCGAACCAGCAAGGATAAAATGTAAGGTACTTGTTTTGGAAAGCCCTTGTCCTGTAAGTAGTTTTTGATTTTCCAAAATCTTCTGGATTGACTCATTGACATACACAGCGTTCTTTTTCACATTCAATGCTCGTTGTTTGAGCTTTTCTTGTTTTGCGATCTCCCCATTGGCAGCATCGACAACTTTCTGCTCCTCGTCAATCACTGCTTGTT
>CAZSNX010000724.1:0-2133 GCA_964607945.1 uncultured Candidatus Obscuribacterales bacterium | reverse complement strand
CGCGCAAACCATCGCCTACCAGATTGAAGGCGAAAGCTGAAGTGGGTTTGTGACTTTCTTTGAAAAGAAGAGCAAAAATAGTCGAGGAGAATATCAGCGGAAACAGGTACATGACTGTGCCTGCTAGCCCTCCCATCGCCGGACCGAGTGAAGAGAGCGTATCGGGTTTGATTAAGGTTGTCAGCGCTAGGGACAGCAGCAAGCCCCCACCGGCCCAACTGATTCGTTTTGAGCTCATGCGGGCGGCGAAGAAATTGGCAATCAAAACAACCACCATGACGCCGGAGATGATAACGCTGTTGATAATCCAGGTCGAGCCGAAAAGCAAGGAGAGATCCGCCATCGCTCGCACTTCCAGCAGCATGAATCCCATTCCCAGCCCAAACATTTGCCAGTTGACCGGGTCGCTTGCTCCCTGTTTGAGCTGACTTGCCACCGGCAGGAAGCCTAACAAAAGCACAGACAGGATTGGCAGGACGTAAAGAGTGGGAATCTCCTTTTTAGGAAGAAAGAGAAACGGCCAGTCGTCGGTTGTTTCGGCGATGCTTGCGCTCGTCTCAGCAGAACGCCTGGGCCAATCAAGTTTTAAGTCATCTTGTGTTTTGCCGGACAGACCGGGCCCGGCCAGCAAGAGTCCGTCAACTTCTTCGGCTCGCACGCAATAACCAAGGGGCAGCATGCCGGTGGCCCCTGCTAAAGTCTTTGCCTGCTTGTTCCAGAGCCAGTCGTCTATCACGACAAACTTCAAGGAGATGTAGCCGTCCGGTGAAAGTAAGCGTGCGGCTTCCTTCATTGCTTCTTGCGTGAAGACATAGTTATCCAGTCGCAGGGAAGATAAGGATGAAAAGGCAGCATGACTGTCGAGAGCTGCGAAGACCACGACGTCATAAGTGTCTTTGCTGTTCTTTAAAAAAGTGCGGGCATCCATGACGTGGAGGCTTACCTTATCGGAGAAGTAAGGTCTTTCCGGATGTAGGCGCTTTCCAATTTCGACAATTGAAGGATCGATCTCAATTGCGTCAATGTGTTTAGCGCCGCATCGTAAAGCGGCTGCAACGTCATTGCCTGTGCCGCTGCCCAATACAAGCACACGATCGGGTCGCTTCGGTAACACTGTAAATGGTATCGCGAAGGCGTTTAACATGGTTCGCTGTACTTCAACCGGGAAGCGCGAAATCGATGCTTGAGAGCAGTCCAGAATCGATTGAAAGGAATCGTAGTTGATGTAGATGTTGTATCCGAGCTTGGCTCCCTGAAACGGCCCGGATGGCTGGCGATAGGGTAAAACGTCGATACGGTAGTAAGGGGACCAGACTGTTGAATGGTCCGGACCAAAGTTGCTGTCCGAGAGATAGCCGGAAAGGAATAAGGAGTATGTCAGCCCCAAGCAGATCAAAAGAACGTGAGCGGCCTTTCTCTGCGCTGACAGATAAAGCACGCCGGCGGCACAAAGCCACATGCCCGGGTCGGTCTTGAGCCAACTCAAGAGGGAAAACAGAGCGCTACCGGCCAGGCTGCCGGCAATGTTAATGGAGTACGCTTCGAGCGGCTTCAGCTGTGCAAACGTTTTGCCCATTCGCTGACCCAATCCAACAAAGATGGAAGTGCTCAGTGCGAACAACGCAAGCATGATTGCCAGGCTGCGCACTGTCGTCCAAGCGGATGATGTCTGTTGTCCGCCGGGCAGAGACTGCAGACCGAACAACATGAATTGGTGAGGGTCAACAAAGGTAAGGTAAGTCAGCCCCAGCCCGAACGCGCAAATCAAGATAGCGCTCAAATAAAGCAGACCGAAGGCTGACCAGCCAAAAAGGTCTCGTTTTCGCCCCGCCCACAGGAAGCCGAGCCCGAGACCAAGGAATGCCGACATCAAAGGTAGATTCTTGAAATAGGCAAATACCCTGACTTCGGTAGCCAGCCACCTTATGATCAAGAGTTCGCAAAAGAGTGCCAGAACGCTTATGAGAAACAAATCTCGACGTAGAGAGTCCTGAATCGCCTTAGGCTTCCCTGTGCCTTCTGAGGTGCTCGTTGAATCCGGATGCTCTTCCGGCAATACATTATCGGAATCCATTTAGCTCCTGCCTGAGACGCTTGCGAGACCGGACTTCACGATAGCAGAAGCATTCCATT
>CAZSNX010000723.1:0-2139 GCA_964607945.1 uncultured Candidatus Obscuribacterales bacterium | reverse complement strand
CCGTGGCGGGCGCACACGAATCCCGAGACTCTAGTATGGTCGCCAGCGGCATTCTTCCCGACACCAAACTTGTGGCGCAAGGTAATCAGCTCGGAGCGGACGCTCTACCGAAAGAGAAAGAACATAACAAGGCTGACCATAGAGTTGACGAGCTACAAGATCGCGTGACATTGGGAAAGGTCGGCAACCAAGAAATTGGAGACTTGATTCACAAGCTCGCAGACGGCGCATTCCCTGTCCGGCAAGCTGCAAGCGAAGCACTAGCCAAGCTTGGTGCTGCTGCCTTGCCGCAACTGAAAGAGGCTCTCGACAGCAAAGATCCTGAAGTCAGAAAGAGAGTGCATGAGCTTGTTGATCTCAGAGTCAGTCCGTTTCAAGAGATAGCCGGCGCTAGAAATTGGAATAAGGGTTGCGGGAGTCCCGACATTCAACAATTTTCACAGCTTTTGACTTCCATCTCCAAGCTATCGCCCAACCCTGAGGCTCGCACCAGGGAGCTCGATGCGCTCTGCGACTTGATAAAGAGCAATAAGTACTCAGCTAATGATGAAACGAAGAAGTCTATGCTGTTGGACTTTGAAAAAATCCGAACTGAGCTTGCTAATCCTGTGCAGCTCTTGAACGCGGCATCCAAAACAAGTGACCTGGCAGTGAGCCCAAACACGGCAGCGGCTGCTCGCGATCGAGACCTGGCAAAGTTGAAGCTTTTCCCAAATCTTGAATCTATCAAGCTTAATGGCGCACCAATAACGGATGCCGGGCTCGAGCATCTAAAACACTCGACAAAATTGACGAGTGTTGAGCTCAGAAATACAAACATTACTGATGGTGGACTGGCTGTTTTAAGAAGTTTACGATCGCTGGAAGAACTCGACCTTGCAGATACGGCAATCACTGATGCCGGCCTGGCAGTCCTAAACGGGAAGCCAGGTTTAAGGAAACTTACTCTCGACGGCACGAGGGTAACCGATGAAGGGCTCAGTCATCTGAAAATTCTGCCCGATTTAGAGTGCATTAGCCTCAAAGAAACTGCAGTAAGCGAGCGAGGACTGGATACGCTCAAAGCCATGAAGAATCTCAATCGGATTGAGCTGGATAGTGCACGGATTGGCGACGCAGCTATCCACAAGCTGCGCGTAGCTCTTCCGAACTGCCTCATCAACGGCGAGCGTCATAGAAAATCTCACGATCACTGACGGTTGGGTAAGCCTGCAAGATAGATCTGAACAGAAAGCACCGACTTGCTCCGGTCGCACGAAGTCGAACTACGCATCGCCAGAGTCGGTCACCAGCAGCCTCAGGTGCATATTTTCTTCGTCATCGAGCCTATTGCCTGTCTACTTTGAATTATCCGGAACTGTGATAAATACTGTGTGTGATAGTTTGATAGGCGAAAATTTATTTTGTGAATAGAATTTGACTGCAGTTTGGGCAGAATGATTGCTGCCCAAGCTGCAGTCATTATAAGCGGTGGTCGATTCAACCGGCGCGCTGTCGCTGGCGCACACAAAGCTGGCAGAGGTCTGCCGGTGCCACGCGATAGGCGGGGGTCTTGTGATACAAATCGTATACGCGAAACTGCAAGTAGCATTCGGTCTTGCAGCTCTCGGCGACGGACTTTACCAGGTGATACTGCCGGTCGAGCTGGACGGCATCGGTGGTCTTCAGTCCGTTGAAGTCGGCCATCTATCTCACCGTTCCTTCCATAGGAGTTTGGGCCGCCGGATCGACCGACTCGGCGGCATTGACTAAAGCGGTTGGCTCGAGCTGTTACTCGAGTCGGGGCAGGTCGTCGCGACTGCCGCCGAGCTGCTCGCGTCTCCAGTTGCCGGCTTCGAGCGCTGCGAGCTTGGAGGCTTTGAGCAGCCCTTTGGAAAGACCTAGCAGCGGCAGGAAGGCCCCGCCCAGCAGCTGAGTCTGGAAGATCAGCCAGAGGTGCGTCAGGGTCAGGAAGCCCAGATTGACGTAGAAGAAGCCCGCCCAGGCAAGCGTCGAGATCGCCGTCAGCGCAAGTCCAGCGAGGAATCTGCGCTTCATGTCGCCGGGCATGCATTCCGGCAACTTTTCGACCACGAGGCTGAACTCCCAGAGCGGCTTGAGCAGATGAACCATGAGCTTTCCCTTGGTCGTTTTTTTCAT
>CAZSNX010000722.1:0-2140 GCA_964607945.1 uncultured Candidatus Obscuribacterales bacterium | reverse complement strand
ATCAACGTCTAAATTCTAAGCCACATCTTTTGCCGAGAGAAAGAGAGGCAAGGAAGGACTCGTGTTGCCCCCACACTACGAGTCCTTCCTTGCCTCTTTAAAGATCTGAAAGTAATGGCAGAACCTGCATGCGACCAGCCCGCCGCAACTGCATCTCATCAGGCGAAATCCCTCTAAGCTTGCATTAGTGCACAATCTATATATGCCAATGATAAGATTAGGGCTCGGCGTCTCTACTAAGAAAAATTTCAGGAGCAGCTCGAAAGAGGGTTGTCCCGGAAGCAGCAAGAGATGGTTGAAGCGCTCAATTGTACGTGAGCGGATTTCGTCCATTCTTGCGGCGGGCAATCGAGCTAAATATCAATGGCGCCACGAGTAAGCGTAATCATTCCGTCCTTCAATCATGCAGCTTTCATCAAGAGCGCAGTTGAAAGCGTATTAACTCAAACACTGCAAGAGCTGGAAGTAATAATTGTCGACGATGGATCGGCCGATTGCTCGGCTCAGATTATTGGCGACATAACTGACTCGCGTGCGCGTTCAATCCTCCTCGGCAAGAATCAAGGCGCCTGCGAAGCGTTGAACATTGGAATTAGGGAATCGAAAGCACCGCTGATTGCCATCTGCAATTCCGATGATGAATGGCTGCCGCAAAAGTTGGCGCTGCAGCTTCGAGTCCTCGAATCGAATCCGAGACTTGCAGCAGTATTTTCCGATGTTTTTTGGATAGACGAACATGGCGACGAGTTAGAAGATAAACACATCGCAACAGCCGGAGTGTTCCAGCAAACAAACAGATCTAGAGCCGCATGGCTCAGAGATTTGGTACAAGGTAGAAACTGCCTCTGTCATCCATCCGTGTTGATCCGTCGAGATATTTATCACGAGTGTGGACTCTACGACAACTGTTTGCGACAGCTACCAGACTACAACATGTGGCTGAGCGTCCTGGAAAAATATCCCATTCATGTACTATCGGATAAGCTCGTACGCTTTCGAGTTTGCACAGGGCAAGAGAACGCATCTGCACCGACACCGTCCAATCTTATTCGCGACCGAAATGAACAAGCGCTGATCTTACGTAGATTTTTCAAGCGCATTGGCGCAGAAACATTTGCCGAATCGTTCGGCACGACGAAAGCACTGAGCGATCCGGAATTCTCTTTTGCGCTGGAGAAATCGCTCTATCTGGCAAAGCAGAGGGGCATTCACACAACGCTCTTTCACGATATCGCTATCGAAATACTATATGAGTTTCTGCAAGAGCATCCGGATCATGGGCCGATTCTCGATTCATATGGATTGCCTTCAAATGTCTTTCACATTGTCACCGGAATTTTTTCACCATGGCACAGTAGAGAGCTGCTAGGACCGTTGACTCCCGAGGAAAGGAGATTTTTAGATACATTTGAGCTACCGGCAAGAACCTGTGCCACTGCCTCAACCGAAATCAATACGATTCAACTGGAGAAGTCCAGCAATCATCAGATCGAAGTCTGGCATGAGTTGAAGCGAGAGCTGGCTGAAGTACTCAACTCGACTTCATGGAGAGTCACTAGACCATTGCGTGAAATCAAGTCCTATCTCAACAATCACCGCCCCCAACCTAAGTCTTAACCTTCCGCAGTAGATCGTGCATCCCCAAACTGTTTGCAAATGCCTACAACAACCTCCCCATTAGGACCCAAACTGAAACTACCTCCGGCTTCAGCTGACAGCAGAGTACTTACGCTGGCTGCTGAACGTCTGTGGTTTCTCGATTTCTTAAGAGCACTTTCCGCAGTAGCTATTGCTGCTTACCATCTCGGCTACTTTTTCTGGATATATAACGATCAAGCACCCGCACTCTGGTTAGCGAAACCAATTCCGCACCTCCATGTAGCCGGATACCTTCGGCACTTCAAAGAATTCATCGATCGAAGTCATATAGACTTTGGTCAGGCTTGCGTAGCAATCTTCTTTCTAGTAAGCGGATTCGTTGTTCCACTAGCCCTGCAACGAAGTTCGTGCAGGCACTTTGCTGTCTCCCGCTTCTTGAGAATCTATCCGACCTATTGGTGCGCCCTGGCTTTTACCTGCAGCTGTCTGACGGCTTCTGCATTCCTAAATTGCATGCCGTTTGCTTACTCGCCTAGCGACA
>CAZSNX010000721.1:0-2149 GCA_964607945.1 uncultured Candidatus Obscuribacterales bacterium | reverse complement strand
TTTATCACAACCCAGAACAGGAGCGTGATTTATAGACAAATCGACTCTTCAATCGTTATAATATTGCAAGGTAAAGATTTCCTAAAGGCGCGGCTGCGCAGTGTTAGGCAAGCGGAGGTTAGGACAGCAGACAACTTAGCTGATGCCAACGTGCCGATGGTGCGGGCTGGCGAATCAACTGCAACAACAAGGGGACAAGTCTTGCCGAAAGTACTCGTTCTAAATGCGTCCTATGAACCATTGAATATCTGCAGTTGGCGCCGTGCAATCGTCCTTGTTCTAAAGGGAAAGGCCGAGCAAATCGAGCACAATGGAAAGCTGTTGTACGCAGACTTTCCGTTACCGACTGTAATTAGACTCCGGTCATATGTGAAGATTCCGTACAAAGAGATCACTCTTTCTCGCCGCAATGTGCTGCATCGCGACAATTACACCTGTCAGTATTGTGGCGACAGGCGGCACGATCTGACAATCGATCATATCGTTCCACGCTCGAAAGGCGGCGAGGATAGTTGGGAAAATGTGGTTGCAGCCTGCTTGAAGTGCAACGTCAAGAAGGGCGACAGGACTCCCAGGCAGGCAAATATGCCTCTTGCAACCAGTCCGCGGCGACCGCACAGTCACGTCTACTTCGAGATATCCAAGCATTCGACATCCGGTGAGTATCACTGGCAGAAGTACATTGTCGGTGCCTAGTTGGGTTTGCCTGCGAGTAACTGCGCGCAGTGCGGCAGTCTTACATTGAATTGAACTTTCTGGCCGGTTCGCTCGTCATTACTAATGTGCCGCTTTGAACGGAGTCGAAGGGCGGTTGCCGGCAAGGGCAGGCGGCAGCGCTCTTTGAATTGCTTGCTTGTCGGCAGCTGACCTTCTGTCGTCCAGCTTGGTGGTTGGCTTGCAAATCGGATCACTTTAACAAAAGGGGGTTGTTCTCATGGTTGCATCCCTATATCGTGATCGGTTGTTGTTCACCGTCGCTGCCCGGAGTACTTTGTTGTCTGAAAGTGCGACAGTTTATGCTGAGGTCGTAGTAGATATACCGGCGCGCGAACTTGGAGACAAGCTTTTTACTTACCGGGTTCCTGATTATCTTCAACGAGAAACTTTTATCGGCGCTCAAGTGCTGGTTCCTTTCGGTCATCAGGAACTAGTTGGTGGCTATGTGGTGGCGCTCAAGGATTCTGTCTCTAGTGACTTCCGGCTGAAGGATGTCGTAGACGTACTCGACTTAGATCCGCTGTTTGAAAGCGACTATATAGAATTTTTATACTGGGTAGCAGACTATTACTGTACCAGCCTTTCCTCAGTTATCTCGGCGGCTGTTCCCGCTGATTTCGGACCTCGCCTCAAGCGCGTCGTCAGCTTGGTATCACGGGCGGAGCGGGAGGCTATGCAGATCGATCCGCATTTTGTGGAATCGGCGCGCGAAGATCAACATGCCGTCAAGATAATGGAGACATTGCTGGAATCCAAAAACCACGCTCTGTCGTTTCGCACCTTGCGGCAGCGAAGCGCTCTGTCTAGTGCCAACTTCTATAGAGCGCTTACCTCGCTTCGGCACGCCGGTGCTGTCAGCATCAAGGCTGAATCTTCGTCTCAAGTTGCTCCCAAGCTGGTTGCGACAGTGATTTGGACTGGTGAGCCGGGTACTTCTGCTAGGCACGAAGCGGTGATCTCCGCCTTGCGGAGAGCCGGTGGGCAGATGCCGCTTCCTCGCCTGACTGAAGTGGCCGGCACCACGCGCGAAACCATCAAGAGGATGTGCGCCAAGGGCATAGTCTCAATTGCAGCGCAAGAGGTTATCAGAGATCCGCTTGCCAGAGTCTCGTCAATTCAATCTGGTTCAAAGAGTTTGCCTGAACTTACCGACTACCAACGGCTTGCTGTCGAAAGACTCAGCCGCGAGCTTAATGTGGTGTTTCAGTCGACCGGAAATGCAAACGGCGAGCGGCCACAACCATTTTTGTTGCATGGGGTTACCGGCTCGGGCAAGACTGAAATTTATCTGCGCATGATTCAAAAGACGCTGGACAGCGGTAGAACTGCACTGTTGCTCGTGCCTGAAATCAGCCTCACACCTCAACTCGCGCAGCGCCTCAAGTCGCGCTTCGAGGGCCGAGTGGCCGTCTGGCACAGTGCTTTGTCCGCT
>CAZSNX010000720.1:0-2151 GCA_964607945.1 uncultured Candidatus Obscuribacterales bacterium | reverse complement strand
GTACAGTGAGCATAACCGGACGGACCCCGGCAGCGTGAGGTAAGCCAACTAGATGCGGTCACTCCTAATTTAGACTTGACCGTGATCCACCTTGCTCGGGGTATTGATGATCGAAAAGCGATTACATTCATGATTCAGGAAGCCTCCAGTCATTGGACTCACGGTGGTTGAAAGCTATTTGCATCAAGACAAACAACATCAAGAGTTGCTTACTTTGCGGCTCCGGCTCGTAGCCAGTCATGAGCGTATAGAAGTAAATGTGCCATTTCCTACCGAGAATCAGCGCCGTCTCAGGGAAGCAACAAAACCGCTCCGGATCTTCCAGCCTATACTTTGCGGAAACAAGCATCTTACCGGCTGCATTACCAGCTGCTTCTACAAGTGACGCCGCCTGAGATTCTCTTTGTTGCTGGTTCATGGCACCCTCCGGAACCGTTTATCACCGCATGAAGGTAGCAACTAGTTGTGAAGAAACCGTTAAACCGAAAATTCGAACTTCGAGGAGCGCTGTTCGTGATTCCCCCACACCCTGGGCAAAATTTCCAATCAAATCAATTACACTGGATGCTTCCAGTAATATGGAAAAGGCAGCCCAGATTTTCACTGTACCGTGAGTGTTGATTGGGGGAGGCAACGATGTTGCCGGCGCAAACAGAGAAGAACTGCACGCAGTGCGGAGCTATTTACTCCGATGACATCGATGTCTGTTCAGCTGATGGCGCAGCGCTGGTTCCGAAGTATTTGCTGCAGCTAGTCGGCACTCTCTTTGACGGCAGGTACCGCATTTTGAGCCTGCTTGGATATGGCAGCGCTGGCGCAGTCTACAAGGCAGAACATGAGATCTTGCGGCAACTTGTAGCGATCAAGCTGCTACATTCGCAACAGCTAAGTAATCAGTCTCAACGACTGCGCTTTGAGCGAGAGGGTAAGGCGCTCAGTGCCCTTTCGCACATCAATATCGTATCTGCTCACGATTATGGCGTGACACCGGAATTTTACCCCTATTTGGTCATGCAGTTTGTTGCGGGCAAGAGCCTCGAAGATACGATTAAGTCCGAAGGCTTTCTGGACCCGGTGCGCGCGGTCGCAATATTTCTGCAAGTTGCAGATGGGCTTGCCTATGCTCACAAGAAGGGCATCGTACACAGAGACTTGAAGCCAGGAAATATCATGCTGGTTGAAGGTTATGCCGACGGCGAGATTGTCAAAATTGTGGATTTTGGCTTGGCAAAGTTGTCGCCCAATGCTGAATTGTTGAAGCAAAAGCTCACCCAAACCGGGCAAGTCTTTGGCACCCCATTGTATATGAGTCCGGAGCAATGGAGCGGTCAGCCAGCGGATGCGCGCTCGGACATTTATGCGCTGGGTAACTCAATGTACGAGGCTGTTACCGGCGATACTCCGTTTGAGGTGGAAGAGCTACTCGAGTTCATGCTTGACCACGCTGACATTAAACCACCACCTCCGCACGTTAAGACGCCCGGGCTTCAAATTTCGACTGAGCTGGAAAATGTCATCTCCCGAACGATGGAGAGAGAACCAAACAAAAGATATCAATCGATAGCCGATATGAGGACTGCACTGGAGAACACACCTGAGTACAAAAGTTACTGGAATAATCTCGGAGTCGCGAAGAAGGAGCGAATGCTTGCCACCGCGCGCCAGCAATCCAGGGCAATCGCAATCAAATATCTGGTCATCGCAGCGATAGTTTTGCTGCTTGCCGGTGGAGCAACAACATGGCTGACGTTGACTGTACCGGGGATCATTTTCCAAACGCGGCTGTCAATTATTGCACAACAACTCATCCACCCGGCAGACGATGCTAGATTGATTGAAAGCGAGAAGCGATTGGCTGAGCTCTATTACCGCCAGAAACAATACTCAGAAGCCGCAGAGAAATTTAAGACAGTCGCGGAGCTCATCAAGAATAAGTCCGGTCTGGCATCAGCTGAGCTAGGAGATACATACGAGCATTTAGCTGAAATCTATTCGCAACAAAAAGGAGAGGACCAGAAAACTGCTGATTATGTTCATGCTGCCATGATGAGTTTTGATGCTGCTGGCTTGCAAAATGAAAAGAACAACCAACTCGAGCGGTCGGTGGACCTCTTAAGAAAGGGGCTGAGAAACAGAAAGAGACTGCTCCCA
>CAZSNX010000719.1:0-2158 GCA_964607945.1 uncultured Candidatus Obscuribacterales bacterium | reverse complement strand
ACCGGATAAAACTATCTTGGTGACGGACCGTGCTGCAGTAGGAACCAGTCAGGGCGGGCTTGTTGGGTCATCGCTGACGCTCGATCAGGCTGTTCGCAACGTTGTGGAGTGGGGGATAGCCTCATTTGCCGACGCTGTCAAGATGGCTTGTTGGAATCCGGCAGCCGCATTGGGCATAACGCAATCGGTCGGCCATCTGTCTGCCGGAAAGCTGGCCGACTTGGTGATTTGGGATGCTGAAACGCTTAAGGTGAAAGCAGTAGTTATCGGCGGCGGAGTTATCGAGTCGCGCTCGTAGTATCGCCGGCGGTGCCGGCCGGCACCACCGGTCAAGTTTTTTCGACAAGCGACTCAGAGCAGGCGTTGGTTAAACGTCAGCGGCGATCTGATCTAGAACGAGCTCGGCTGCGCCTACCATTCCGCCATTCTTTCCCAGCACAGATCCTCTGATCTCTAGCTTCTCGGCAATACGAGGCAGGCAGCGATCGGCAACCAACTCGCGTAGCAACGGATAATCGACAAATTGCTCCATGCCGCCGGTCAGAACGAAGCAATCCGGATCGAGCGTATGAGCAAGCGTGATCAATCCGGCGCAGATGTGCTCGTGCCATGTGTTCAATGCCTTCTGCGCAAGCAAATCACCGCTGCTGGCAGCCTCGATGATCGCTTGATTTGTCAAGTTGTCGCCTGATTCGGCTAGTTTCGACTGTTCTGGCTTTACGCCGGCAATCAACTCTTTGCCGGTGGTCAATAGCCCGCGGCCAGAACCATAGGCTTCCCAGCAGTCGAATAATCCGCACGTGCACAGACGACGGTTTTCCATCGAAATCTTGATGTGTCCGCATTCGCCGGCCGCCCAGTGCGAGCCGCGAAACAGCTTGCCATCGATCACAATCCCTGCGCCGATACCTGTGCCCAAAGTGATTACTACCAGGCAGTATTTGCCTTTCAGATCGCTGGCCGTGAATTCGCCATAAGCAGATGCATTGGCGTCGTTTTCTACATGCACTGGCAGCATCGTCTTGCGTTCGATAATCTTTCTGATCGGTGTACCTTCCCATCCTGGCAGATTGCCGGTCGAGCCGATCACTTCGCCGGTGTCCACTTTTACGATGCCGGCTGTCGCAATGCCGACTCCGACCAAGACGTGGTCTTTCTTGAAGTCGGCAAGCAGATCCAGAATGGCGTCGACTATCTTGTCGGGACCAGCCGGTGTTGGCTGCTGCTTTACCTCGGTTACCAGCCGCTGATCGCAGACTACTGCCGCGCTCAACTTAGTACCGCCCAGGTCTACTCCCAGGGCCGGCATTTTTGTTCGTAGTACGGAGGACTTGTTGGTGCTGTCTATTCTTTCCACTGACACGTTCAAATCCCGCCTAGCTTGCCGGTATCAGGAGAGCCTTTCAGTACCAGCTTATTGGTGTTGACCGGCGCACCGTAAAAGACGTTGAAGCCGAATCGGTTGAATCCGCTCAGTGTATCGTGAGACAGGAGTACCTTGAAGTCATCAGGACCGATGGCGACTTTGATGGTCTTTTGATACATCGCCTTGGCATCGAGGTTATAACCGACCATACCTCCCACTGTCAGGTATTTGCTCAGCCTGATATCGCCATTGAGACTGGTGGAACGGCTGCCTTGAATGAATTGATCGAACACGAAAGGCGATTTGCCGCTCGTGCCTGACTGGGTGTAGCCTCCTTGCAGCCTCAGCCGGTTGAGCTTGACGTCCAGAATTGGTCCAATCTGCGCAAGCGCGAGAGTGTCGCCGGTAGAATAGCCCTTGATTCCGGCTCCGCCGTAGATGAAGAGCTTCGTGCCCACTCGATTGTCACCCAGGGAGAAGATTGGCAGTGTGCTCAAGCTCGCTTGCTCCTGGACGCGCAGGGCAAACAGTTTGCCCTGATTGCCCTGGAGATTGTAGAGCTTCTCCAGGCTCGGTGTTTGATTGAGCAAATCAGGATCGTCTTGCGCAAATCCTGCGGCTGTTCGGAAATTTATGCCGGTAATGAAAGGAATGCCGCTCACTCCCTTATTGTAGACAGCTTCGGCGAGCAGGCGGGCTCGGCGATATCCGAATACGCCGTCTTCCAGATAGCGGTTGGGGGTTCAGGGAGTTGCTGAGGTTGCTTCAATCGGCGGATTTGTAAAACAATAT
>CAZSNX010000718.1:0-2168 GCA_964607945.1 uncultured Candidatus Obscuribacterales bacterium | reverse complement strand
TCGCGGGCGGTGTCATTCATAGGGAAGAGTATAGGGCGAGCAAACCCATTTTGACGAGCCCCCAGGGGGCTGGAAAACGCCACGAGGTGGCTAGATCGGGCTTCTGGGATCTCCCGGTAGCCAAGAGAGTCCGATAAGGATCATTATGCTTCGCATATACATCAGATATCCCAAAACCCTTGGCAGGCAAAGATTTACAGGATCTTATTTAGAGTGACTGATAAAGTGGTGATTCTACTGGTGGTGACTTTTCTATACCCAATCTTATATTGGGGTACCCTCTCAGCCTCGATTTCATTAAGCCGTAGCTGAGTCCGTTCTCTCTTCGCTTCGGAAAGCAGGATCAGTTTTTCGAGCATGACTCTCACTGGTCGGTCTGATATCGTCCTCTTTGACAATCATTACTGCGACTGTGTTTCCATTATCATCAAAAAATTCAACATCGTATCCTTTGTGCGGAATACCTTTACTGGTGTGGATTTCAACGATTACACCTTTCTGCCCTTCTTTCAGTTGTACGGGATCTCCCAGCAGTTCATCAGACATCATGTCATGTGACAACTCGACTTCCTGGTATTGCTTGAACATCGGAAATGGCTCCTGTCCTTAATTGCGCGGTGGCATGAGTGTGATGAGACGAATGTTTTTGGTATCAGCATCACACTGCCAAACCGCTCTAACGCCGTCAATAGTCCGACCGTTCGGACCTGTAATTGAAATTTCTTGTTTGTACCTAACTCCATACTCAGTATCCTTGCCGAATTGAGCTGCTTTCGGATCGAATTGGATTTGTTTTTCGAGCATCTGCCGATGGCTAGGATTGTCTGGCTCAAAACCTAGAGACTTTCGAAACCATTGACCTTTTGACCATCCACGGGGATTTTCTCGATTGAACAAATAATTGGAAACCTTCTCATTTACGCTTTGCCGAGTGATTTCATTATCAAAAACCTTGTTGATTCCTCGGGCTTCCAGTTCCTCAGTAGACATTCCGGCTACATCATCGATGCCAACTCCGAGCCGTCTGGCCAAGCCATTTTCATCAATTAATTCGCGGGTTCCAGCGATCAGAAATATCGTTGCCATTGCTGTTCCTGTCACATCCCCCCGCTCGCCTGGTTGCATCTGCATACGATCAGCAGACCATTGCCCGAGTCGATTATATGCTGTTTTGGTGGCATCAACAGTATCAGCAGGCAGGTTCGATACTCCATGCTCGCCGTAGTATTCACCAGCGTTTTTAATAGCCTGCCGTCCGCCCTCTGCTAGTTCGTGATTGGCTTTAGTGAAGCCTTGAGGGGTGAGAAGTGGAGCCGCCTGGCTAAGGGCTTTTGTAGCTCCCACAGCGGTACTAACGCCATACTCAGCTACGTCCTGGGGGCTCTCAACGCCTTTGAGATGGAAGTTTTCCATATCTCCGGTAATCTTGGTTGGCTCGTGCTTTTGGTCAGAATGACCGAAAGCTGCCTTTCTGATGCCTTCTCCGAATTCTCGGAAATTCTTGACGTTTAGAGCTGATGTAACCCATTTGTCGAAGCCCGTCGCTAAATTGGTTACATTCTGGAATTGCTCCTTAAACCAGTCTCCCAATACACTGCTGATGTCTCGCTTGATGCCGTCGCGTACATCCTTGTCTTGAGCAGCAGGTGTCTTAAGCATCTCCGCGCCAGCCTGGGCAACGGGATGACCACTAAGAGCCATCATGCCGATCTGATTAGTATCCAGGCTTTCATTGGGTTTCTCATGCTGCTCTTGTATGCCTGTTTTGAGTAGGAGCTTTTCTCCCTGCTCTCCATGGTGTTCAAGCTCATAGTTTGCGCTGGCTGGTTTCTCTTGGGTTCTGGTCCTGCTAGGCGGTGGTCCCCAGGCGTCAAGAACCTCGTCCATAGCAGAGTGGGAAGCGCCATCAATGACCCTGGAAAGGTCACTTCTGCGATCACCTTTCCGGTCTCCACTGTCAGATTGATTGTCACCGGCCATGGTCGAGCACCCTAACGAACTAGTTATTTATATACCCTCAGAAGCCTCTGAGAGCTATTTTCTCTATGGGCGCAGAGTGATTCTACCTTTAGGGCTCAAATTGCTTTTGTAATAACCAGTCTTGATGCTTTGCTACCAGAGATGAAAGCCTGTCCCATGCATGGGCGGCTTCGGCTTCTTTTCCGTTT
>CAZSNX010000717.1:0-2169 GCA_964607945.1 uncultured Candidatus Obscuribacterales bacterium | reverse complement strand
ATGGGAGAACTTCTCCTCGACCTAATTCAAGGATTGAATTCTCCAGCGTGCAGGTGGGGAAAGATGGTGAAGTGAGTCTTACCAGGCAATTGGAAAACAACTGTGAATTGTCAATCTCCCTGCGCCCGCAGGGAGCAAGCTCCGCTACGATTACAAACGAGGCAGGATGCGCAGTTGAGTACGACCAACGCGGGATTGCCATTAAGGTAGTTAATTTGGATTCGGATACCAATCGCATGCAAGTCTACAGTCTCGGTGATGACGAGCAATGGCATATGCAGTCGGCCGGGACTTCCGACTCTGTACTTAGGAACTTCATGGTGAGTAATGGAGAGAAACGAGGGGAATGGCACTTTCAGTACGATCTAGGTAGCCAACGGCAGTTTCGAAAGGATGTCGGCGGCGAAACGACAGTTATCGATTTTGACAAGGAGCGTGAGGAACGCGACGAAAAGAGCAGAGAGTCCGAATTAGTGAAGAGTTGGCAAGCTGAAATCGCGCCAGAGAAGCCTGCTCAGTTGTTGGCACGCTTACTGCAAGATAACCTGACGGAGGATCAAAGTAAGTTCGTAATGCAAACGGCTGTAGAAAAGATTGGTGCAGATCTGTACTGGCAAGGGGCGGAAAAAGTCGATCTCCAAATCAGCGAGATGATGGAGCTGTTCGATCAAAATTATCATCCGATTGATGCCAACAAAGATTACAGTTGGAACATGAGTGAGATAAATGAAGCTTTGTCGAGCGGAAAATTCAGTGGTAAGACTCGACAGCTATTGTTGGAAATGAAGAGCAATTACAAGACGATGTCTCAGCAGATTGACGAGAGCCGGGGCGGAGCCGAGCGGACTGTCGACGGTGTAAGTGCTAAAGACTTGCAGGAATTCATCAGACGTTACGGCGGCGAACGAGGTTCTTACTTCGCTCGAATGCAGAAGGATCTGCAGATGGTTATTTCTGGAGCTGAAATCGGTATGTACCGTGATGCGAGTGAATTGGTAGTACGCGACTCGACTTCGCAGAAGACTGTCGTAATTAAGTTGGGTGGAACACGTCAGGCATTTCCTCTGCGTGCCAGATAGATTCAGATGCAAGGTTTTCTTGCTTCCACGGAGAGCGGAATTCAGCTACTTGGTCTGAGAGCTTACTTCGCTGTGAGCGTTTGCTTAGAGGATTTGGCACATAACAGTTTTGTGACACTGTTTCGTGCAATCGTAAACTCCTGCAAGTATTTTGTTGTTGTTGGGCGCTGAGCGGGGACTCGAAAAATGGCACAGATTGATAATTGCGTTAACCAGGGCAATGCGATTTCAATCGAGAGTTTTCTGAATTGGCTCGCCGGCATCTGCAGGCAGGCAAGGTCCGAAAGTCTTTCGATCAAGCTGCCAGTCTGCTGGCAGTCTGTCGATCGAGCGCTATTTGGAGCGGCTCAGGTGACTGTTCATAGCAGAGACAGTGTAGCTGTTATTTTCGAGCATAGTCTCGGCAGGTTTGAGTGGGAGTTTGCAGTTCTTTGTGATTGAACTGGAAGCGCGAGCAATAGGCAGAAGTCCTTCCGAAACGATTTGAGCTAAGTAGTGAGTTAACAAAATAGGAGCTATAACGATGCAAAGCAGCAATTTCGAAGCGGTACAACCACAGGAAGCAAGAGCTGTCCAGGATGCCGCCGGTATGCCGGCTCAGCAAGATCTAATTACCAGTCTCTATTCCGAAGTCCCATTACTAAGCAGTAGGAACGTTTCCAGTAGTGTTTTGCCCGATTTGAAGATAGAAGGAACTGACGATTCGAAGTCGGGCAAACTTCCGAAAAATGGTGCTGGTGATGTGGAAAAGAACGGATTCGACTCCCGCAAGCCGGAGGATCAAGAAGCAGTAAAGCCGTTAGATCGCTCAGCCGAAAAAATCATGCCAACCGACCGATTGAAGACCGGTGCCGCAAGCGATCGGCTTAAGCCTGAAAACAAGGCACAAGAAGGAGCCGGAAAGCCACCGCAGCAAAACATCAAGGCTGAGGATGCCAATCACGGGCGTCAATCAATAGACCGGCCCGGGCAACAACCTGAACAGCCAGCCGACCATCAGCCGAAGAACCAAGACTTGGAGCCGCGCCGGAGTTCGAGTCCGACGACTGCCGAACAACACAAGCCGGAAGCTAGCGACCAAGGAAGCGCA
>CAZSNX010000716.1:0-2169 GCA_964607945.1 uncultured Candidatus Obscuribacterales bacterium | reverse complement strand
AAAGCGAATGTTGGCTTATGGCAGCAAGATAGTTGCAGGAGTTACTCCCGGCAAGGGCGGCGACAATATCCATGGAATTCCGGTCTATGACACCGTCAATGAAGCGGTGGAAAAAACCGGTGCCACCTGCTCGGTAATTTTCGTTCCTCCGTATCTAGCACTCGATGCCGGTTGCGAAGCAATTGATGCTGGATTGGATCTGGTGGTGCTCATAACTGAGGGAATTCCCCCGCAAGACACCGCCAAGCTGGTCGCTCAAGCCAAGGACAAAGGCGTAAAGCTGGTCGGTCCGAACTGCCCGGGAGTAATTACTCCCGGCGAAACATTAATCGGAATTTTGCCTGGAGTGATCTTCAAATCCGGCCCGGTCGGAATGATCAGTCGCAGTGGAACTCTTACCTATGAAATCGCCCTGGTACTGAGTGATGCCGGGCACGGACAGTCGACCTGCGTAGGAGTCGGCGGAGATCCGATCAAAGGTATGGGCTATCCGGAGCTATTGAGAGCATTTAACGATGACCCAGCGACGGAAGTTATCGTTCTAATCGGCGAGATCGGCGGAACGGCTGAAGAAGAAGCTGCTGCTTTCATCAAGGAGAACGTCAAGAAGCCGGTGGTCGCTTACATCGCAGGACAAACTGCACCGCCCGGTAAACGGATGGGTCACGCAGGAGCGATTATCTCGGGTGGCAAGGGTACCGCCGAGACAAAAATGAAGGCGTTAACCGAGGCCGGTGCCTCCGTAGCTACAACACCCAACGAAGTGGTCGAAATGGTTTCCAAAGCCAGAGCCCAACTGGTAAGGAAGTAGACAATTTCGGTCAGAAGCATTCCCGAAACCGATTCGAGCAAACAAGCGCTTGGAATCGGTTTCGGCTTGTGATCGGGTTAATCGTTTTACTTTATAAAACTCGCGGGTAAAATGAGTCCGTGAGGTGCTAACTCTTACAGTGCCTCGGAGACTCCTAAATCACGGCATCAAATGGAATACAACGGACACCACAACGAAAATCCGGCACCAACACTTCTTGAAAGACCCAAAAGAGCATTAGTGTTGCCTGGCGGCGGAGGCCGCGGTGCATATCAGGTCGGCGTTGTTAAAGCACTGGCCGAGCGAAACGTAGAGTTCGATATGGCCTTCGGTACCAGCATTGGCGGGCTAAACGCCACATTATTCGCCATGGGCGGCGTCAGGCGAATGGAAGAACTATGGATGACCATCCGGCCGAAGGACATCTATAAACTTCCTTCTCCGCAACAATTGAGTTATATGGTGATGGGGCACAAGCTTGGACTGCTGGACACCTCACCGCTGGAAGAATTGCTTCGCAGAGAAGCAGATCTTCAGAAATTGAAATCAAGCCGCACCAAAGTTGGTCTATTTACCACGGATCTTTGCAGCCTTGAAACAAGAATGGTCACTACTGACGATATCACCACAACTAACGAGTTGATTGATATCTTGATGGCCACTTCAGCAGTACCAATGGCATTTCCACCCAGACATCTGCACGGAAAGGGACTGTGGGTGGATGGCGGTCTGGTTCGAAATACGCCGATGCAAGCAGCAATAGATAGAGGTGCAGAGGAGATCTATACAGTTCTCTTGCATCCGGACAAAGTAGAAGCTTGCCCGACAAATATGTGGCAAGTCATATCGCGCTGCTTAGACATTGTATTGGACGCTTCGGCGAGAAAGGAGATCGACCTCGCCCAGCTATACAATCGCTTGATTGCCGAAGGCGCAGAGGTTGCGCGCGGACGACGCAAGATTGACATTCATGTATTCCAGCCTCATCAACCAGTTGATACAACTCTGTTAGAGATAGCACCAGAACGCTCTCGCAACTTAATTAAACAAGGCTACGAAGACGCTATGAGTCAGCTCGATTTAATTGCCGAATCGCAAGTTGAGGAGATTGCCCCTTTTTAGCCGAGCAACTCAGTTGCAAGGACTTTGCACAAGCCCTACTAGGTCATACAAGAGTTACCAGCAGCCAAAACAGTTGACAACCGATATGTCATAAGGAAGGATCTCCTATAGAGAGATCGGATAATCGTTCTTGTTGCTGACCGGGCCGGTTCAGACTAGTTACTCGCATATCTATTGGTTGGACGGAGCAAAACTATGTTCTCAAAGTACAATCGACGCCCAATGTTTGCATGCAG
>CAZSNX010000715.1:0-2170 GCA_964607945.1 uncultured Candidatus Obscuribacterales bacterium | reverse complement strand
TGCGCGTCTTGCCGCTCTCGTCCGCGCCGCGCTGGGCCCGCCGCAAAGAAGATCGATTGTGCCGTGCCCGCCGTCGTGATTATGAACAGTGCGATTGCCGACTCTCAGCGAGCCACCATCATAGAAGGTGGTGCCGGGCTTGATCGAGCCTGTATCCAAGCCGGAAGCGACGGTCAGAATCTTGAAAGTGGACCCCGGTTGATAGACATCGACCATCGACCAGTTTTTTGTTACTTCATACGGATATTTGGAGTAGTTGTTTGGATCGTAATTTGGATAATTTGCCCAGGCCAAAATTTCACCGGTGGTAGGGTCGGTAAGAATTGCCGTTCCCCGCAAGGCATGTGAGTGGTTGCACATCGCTGCCAGCTCTTTCTCGGCCAAGTGCTGAAGATAGTTATCTACGGTAAGCTCGACCTGCCTGCCCAGCGGTGGAGTAATCTCGGTGATCGGCTCGGACTCCGAGACCAAAATCGGTCTGCCATGACCATCCAATTGAGGCTTAGCGGGAGAGCCAGTGTCTTTTAGCAGCAGTTCTTGAGCTTGCTCGACGCCGCCCTGTCCGCGCGTGTCGAGGTTGACATAGCCGAGAATGTGAGCGGCGAGCTTTCCTTCGGGATAATGCCGGAAGGCGCGCGGCACGATATCTATGCCCGGCCAATTTAGCGCTTGCAGCTCATCTACCTCTTCTCTGCCGAGATGTCTGGCGACGGTCACAACGGGATATCCTTGCGATATCAATCTGGTTAGCTTAGGTGAATCTTGATGAGTGATATCAGCCAGAGTTGATGCTGCTTCATCGAGCGGCACTTTCAAGAGATCCGGATGAAGATAGACATCGTAGCGCGTAGTGTCGATTGCCAGCGGCAGTCCGCGCCGGTCAGTAATAGCGCCTCGATGCACCAGCAGTTTATTTTGCTGTCTTTGGACAGTTGCTCTGCGAGTCAGTTCCGGACCCCGCATCACCTGCAGGTAATAAAGTCTCCCGACGATCGCCAACATGCCGAGCAATAAAGCCAGCTGCCAGACACGCAAGCGCCAAAGAGGGGAGCGCGGTTGTCTGCTTGATCTGTTGACATGCCTGCTTGCGGGTAATTCTGTGACCGGTCCAGGCATTCTACTTCACTGGCTCAGTTGGAGTACGCTGTCAGCGCCCTCAGTTAGGTAATTAAGATCAGTAACCCGCAAGAAGCGGTAGGTGGTGCCTTTGCGGCTGGTAAGAGGTAAGCGGATAGGGCTGAACCTCTTTAACAATTAAGACCTGTTCTGGGACTCTCAAGCCGAATCGGCCGAGCACACTGTCTTGAATGCCTTGAAAGGAGATGACGCGCAATAATTGGGCGGACAGTTCGGTGTTTTGCTCGCTCAGTCTGCGAGCCTGCTCCTGCAATTTACCAACGTCGTTGGACGCTGCTACATCAAGTCCATATCCAAGAATGGCTATTCCGCATAACGCTATCAGTACAGTTCGGAGAACACGGTTGATTTTGACCAGCAGCGGAGCGCGGCGGCTCTTACGGGCGGGAACCAATACCGGTACCACATGCGGATATGCTGCCGCGCTGGATGCGCTGCGCATATATCCTTGATCCTGAGCCTGTAGCTTTCGGACGGGTCCCAAACTCTGCATGTTATCTCCTAAGCAGTTTTTTCCCCAGCCCGTAGTTTAGCACTACGACTACGGGGATTGGCAAGCACTTCTTGATCATCTGGAATAGCCGGTTTACGGGTCATTATCAGCAATTCACTCTTGTGATGGCAGGTGCAGACTGGCAGCCTTGGTGGACAAATGCAGTTTGCTGCTGCTTCCCTGAAAATTTGCTTAACTAATCGATCCTCAAGGCTGTGAAAAGTTATTACTACAAGCCGGGCTCCTGGTGTGAGAAGTTTTAAAGAGGAGCGCAGGAACTTCTCAAGGCTACCAAGCTCGTCATTAACGGCGATGCGCAAGGCTTGAAATGTGCGTGTGGCGGGATGAGAAGTGTCTCGAAATTGCCAGTGCCCTTTCCGCTGTTTGCGGACGCAGCGGCTGACAATTTCAGCAAGCTCGCCGGTAGTTTTGAGTGGTCGGGCTGCCACAATTGCTCTGGCGATTTTTCGACTTTCGCGCTCCTCGCCGTACTTGTAAATAATGTTTGCAAGCTCTTGCTCTCCTGCGCTGTTTATCAGC
>CAZSNX010000714.1:0-2177 GCA_964607945.1 uncultured Candidatus Obscuribacterales bacterium | reverse complement strand
AGAATTCTTCGGCATTGAGACTGGCGCCACCGACCAGAGAACCATCAATGTCACTTTGAGCAAGCTGCTCATCGATGTTCGATGGCTTGACGCTGCCACCATAGAGTATCGGTATGCTTTGAGACAGACTCTTATTGCCGTACAGATTTCCCACGGTCGTGCGGATCAATTTGCAAACCCGGTTGGCTTCATCAGCTTCGCAAACCTTGCCGGTTCCAATCGCCCAAACCGGCTCGTAAGCGATTACTAGAGTTTTGAGGTCGGCCGCATCAACATCATCCAGAGCGGCTGCCACCTGGCGGCTGACCACAGCATCGGTCAAATTGCTTTCGCGCTCATCCAAAGTCTCGCCCACACAGACGATTGGAATCAGATTATGCTTTACGGCAGCCTTGAATTTAAGATTGACTGAAGCGTTAGTTTCTCCGAAGAGCTGCCTGCGTTCGGAATGTCCGATGATTACATAAGTCGCCCCGAGATCTTTTAGCATCAAGGGTGAGACTTCACCGGTAAAGGCGCCGGAGTCACGATGCTCCATGTTTTGAGCGCCAACCTTGACTTCGCTCTTGTCACAAGACGAGATAGCGGCTTCGAGGCTTGTAAAGGGAGGGCACAGCACGATGACTGGTAAATCCTTTTGACCGGCGACCGCCTTGCAAACGGCTTTAGACAGCTCGATCGCTTCAGCGCGAGTCTTATGCATTTTCCAATTTCCGGCAATTACAACCGGGCGTTCTTGTCCACTCACTTTTCAGCTCCTCTCGAATCAGCGTTTCGGCTCCAAGACAGCGCTTAAGCCGTCCCTTCTACCTAAAAGCAAGAACTCGCTTGCTCGCCGAAAGCTTCCCGCTTTCCCTTACCGCGCTATTTTACGCTATCTCGAAGGCAACCCCTCGCGGCAGCCTACGCTGATGAAAAAAGACTGCATTAGTCCGGCTCTTGTAAATACCTTAGAATAACTGAGTTGTCTGGACGCCTCGCCAAAGATTGACACATTGCCATGGAAAGCACACAGCCGAAAAACAATCCGCCGGCCGCCAAACCGGAAAGATTGCCCGAATGGGTAAAGCGAACCGTTCTCAATACCGACGAGAACAGGCAGGTCCGCAAGATACTCAAAGAGCAAAATCTAAACACTATTTGCGAGAGCGGCCGATGTCCTAATAAGGGCGAATGTTGGGCTGCCGGCACAGCCACATTCTTGTTGATGGGGCCGGTTTGCACTCGCACTTGCCGTTTCTGCTCGGTCAATAAAGGACTGCCTGCACCACTGGATGATCAAGAGCCAACGAGGATAGCGACCGCTTGCAAGGAGATGGGCCTCAAACATGTCGTGCTGACATCCGTCAACCGCGACGAATTGCCGGACCAAGGAGCCAATCATTTTGCCAAAACGATTGCCGCCCTGTACGACAGTATTCCAGGAGTTGCGGTCGAGATACTCACTCCGGACTTTCAAGGGCGAAAGGACTGTATAGAAATGGTTCTGGCGGCCGGCCCGACTGTTTTCAATCACAACGTCGAGACTGTTCCCCGACTTTACCGTCGCGTCAGACCGGGTTCCAAATACGATCGCTCACTTGAGGTCTTGAGATTATCTAAAGAGATCAATCCAAACATTCACACGAAGTCAGGTTTGATGCTCGGGCTGGGCGAAACAATCGATGAAGTTTTGGCGGTTTTGAAAGATCTGCGCGAAGTAGACTGCGATTTTGTCACGCTCGGTCAATATCTGCGCCCCAGTCGAGAACAGCTGCCGGTCGATCGCTACGTCACACCGGAGGAATTCGAGCAATTAGGCGACCGGGCCTGGCAGATGGGTTTCAAAATGGTACATTCCGGGCCACTCGTCCGCAGCTCATATCACGCCAAAGAGCTGGCCGGAAAGCTCGGCTAACCAATGCTGGAGCAGGCAAGAAAACTGCTGGAACGAAATGAGCACGAGCAGTGCTTCTTTCTCCTCAAAGATCATTGGCTGAATAATCCCGATGATCTCGAAACCATTCGACTGTTCGCACAAGTTCTCAGTGCGCTCGGTCGAGCTGAATTAGCGGAGAAACTGCTTCAACTTGCTGCCGACGAGCAGGCTTTTGGTGATGCTCAAAACCTCTTTGAGGCTGGCTATCAGCTGATCGATAGCCGCCAGCACGACTTAGCAGCCATGCTCTTGCAACGTT
>CAZSNX010000713.1:0-2184 GCA_964607945.1 uncultured Candidatus Obscuribacterales bacterium | reverse complement strand
GATCGAAACTCGCGCCGGTTGTCAGGGCTAGACAGCTGATGTACGGGCTCTGGGAGCCGCTCTAAAACAACTGAGACGCGCAATTTACTCTTGCCTGTTGAAAATGTTCGACCTGGGGTTGAAGCTTTGACGAAAACTTTAGTGCCGTTAGATTGTGCGTGGTCAGAAGCCAGTTTTTCCGAGATGATTCATACTCCGCTGGGGGGTAAATTATCGTTCGGTGACCCTATTTAGCTTTGCCGAACAGCTTTAGTCATTCTGGGACGCTCTCGGGGCAGTTGTAGACAACAACTGACAATGGAGTTCCTTGTTTGTCGCATGTTGTGACTAACAGTTGTTGTTTAACGGTTGAATTCTGGTTATTTCGCTTCCGGCTTGCCCTCGATTGCCTTCCTGACCAGTTTCGATAAGAGTTTGGCAAACGGACCTATGTCCTGCCTGGTGCTCGCTGTTTCCAGCGCGCGTAGATAGTCTTTGCGACGTTCAACCGGTATCACTGTCCAGGGATATCCGCCGGATGCCAGCATGAGATTCATCATGAATCGGCCAGTTCTACCGTTGCCGTCCATGTACGGATGTATATAAACAAAAATGAAATGCCCTAACACAACTCTGACGGCCGGATCGTTTTCGTTGAGTAGCAGTTCAAAAAGTGTGGGCATCATATCACGCACCGCCGCAGCGCTTGGTGGCACATGCTTAGCGAGTCGTATGTAAACTTGTCCACTTCGATATCCAGCAAGGTCAGCAGGTCGCAGAACACCTGCTGACACGCTCGGGGAAAACAATTCTCTGTACCAAGTGCTGTGGTCTTCGTCAGCAACTGCTCCTGCATTTTCTCCGGAAAGCACACGTTGCACGCTTTGGCGTACAGCTTGGTATGCCTGCCAGTAACCACGAGCGGCGAGTGCATCTCGTTGCTCGCGGTCCTCAGCATCGTGGTCTGGATTCCAGGTGCCGAGCCGGACTTTTTCAATTAACTCTCGGCTTACTCTATACCCTTCAATCGATAAGGAATGGTATGCGTCAGTAACGTAAATATCTCGCACGCGTTCAAGATATTGATCGATGTCTGACGGCAATCCTATTGGTTCTGGAAAGACTTCAATGATGGACTCGCGCATGTCGTTCCACATCAACCTGATGCGATTGATATATGGCGATTTATCAGCTCTTCCAAAAATTACTAACGAAGCGGTATCAAATGGGTTTACTTCGCGAGAATCGAAATCAGCAGATTTCATTGCATTTAAAATGTTATCAGCAATTCGAGTTCTTCCTATATCACGGAATCCGCCTGCAATGCGTCCTGCGACAACTGAATGACCGCCTTCCAAAAGGTGTGGCAATACTTCAGATGCGTCAGAGATCATGGACAAGGCAATACGCGCATCTGTCGCATGTTTGCGGAAGTAATTGGGAGAGCAAGCTATGAGACTTGCCGGCAAGGTGACCAAATTGAGCCCGTCCTTCTGCTCGATGTCTTCCTTTGCCGGTAATGCAGCTCGAATGTCGAGAATTGCGGTGCCCTGCGGTAAGGCAGTTGTATTATTGCTGCCTTGAGCGCTGCGGACAATCAACTGCTGAGGTACTGCCCTATTACCTGCAATAAGACTTAAGGAGTGTTCGGGCGATAGGCACCAGTCATCCCCGAACCTGTCTCTAAGGTAGTCCGCACAGAAAGACCAGTATGACGCATACCAGGTTGTACTCTCGCCGACCGCTTGATCTGGGCGTGTCGGAATGTACCAGCCTTTCATTACCTCTTGCAGAAAGCCGTTTTTGGATAGCCGCTCACGATGTACTCTAGAGAGATCGCTACTTCGAATAGCAACCTTTCCTTGGTCTTGCAGCTGGTGAAGCAATTCCAGCGATTGCGCCAATTTTTCTGCAGGTGACGGCATTGGTATTGGGACCTTCGCGTGCAGTAGTACGGTCGCTAGTTTTTTGTGCCGGGCTCGGATTAGTTTTTAAGGCTGCGCCTTTGCTAGTTTAACATGCCGTACGTTTTCTAGTTAAAGGTGATGGGCCGCTATTAGTTTATTGCGTCAAAGGCGGAACTGATGGTGAGTAAGCGAGTAGTGGGCTGTTCTCAAGGTTTGGGCGCAGGCTTGGTCACAAGTGGACTTGCGAAAATCAACGACGATAACTCCTGCGCAAGAAGTTGCTAAGCGCATACTGCTG
>CAZSNX010000712.1:257-2189 GCA_964607945.1 uncultured Candidatus Obscuribacterales bacterium | reverse complement strand
CAGACCGGCGCAATTCGAAGATGTTCCATTTGTTGTTACCGATATACCTTCGGCCGAAATGATCAAGTACTCCGCCAATGCGTTTTTGGCGATGAAGATTAGTTTCGCCAACGAGATGTCTGGTCTTTGTGAAAAGGTTGGTGCTGATATCTCACAGGTGATGCGCGGGATCGGCTTGGATTCGCGTATCGGCTCCAAGTTCTTGAATGCCGGAATCGGATGGGGCGGCAGTTGTTTCGGAAAGGATATTAACGCCCTGATCGAAGTGTCGCGCGAATACAACTGTTTGACGACACTTCTTGAAGCGACCCTTTCTGTCAACAAAAGGCAAAGACAAACCGTCATCACCAAATTGCAGGAAGAGCTCAAAATTATCAAGGGACGAACAGTAGGTCTGTTGGGATTATCCTTTAAGCCTGATACTGATGATTTGAGAGATGCTCCCAGTTTGACCATTGCCGCTCAGCTGATCAAAATGGGGGCTGAGGTAAAGGCATTCGATCCTGTCAGTATGGAAGTTTGCGCTACAATGCATCCTCAACTCGAGCTGGTGTATTGTAAGAATATCGCCGATCTAGCTAACGGCAGCGATGCTCTGGTGCTGATTACGGAATGGGATGAATTTAGGCACGTTGATTGGGCTTCGCTGGGGGATTCAATGAGGCGCCCAATCATGATCGACGGGCGTAATTTCTTGTCGGAGCAGACGTTGCGGTCTGCTGGGTTTGTCTATCGAGGAATCGGCAGATGAGAATTCTGATTACAGGTGGAGCTGGTTTTATCGGCTCCCATTTGACGGATCGGCTACTGTCGGAAGGGCATTATGTCCTGGTGATGGATAACTTGATTACCGGTGAGCTGGAAAATATCGCGCAGCATACTTCCAATCCTCGCTTTGAATTCATCCATCACAACGTATCCAATCACATTCATGTCAGTGGGCCGGTTGACTGGATCTTGCATTTTGCAAGTCCGGCTAGTCCGATTGATTATTTGGAGTTACCCATTCAGACCATGAAGGTCAATTCATTGGGAACCCATAACACCCTGGGGTTGGCTAAGGCGAAAGGAAGCAAATATTTGCTGGCCAGCACTTCGGAAGTTTACGGGGATCCCGAAGTACATCCACAGCCGGAAAGTTACTGGGGCAGCGTCAATCCGATTGGACCGCGCGGAGTCTATGACGAGTCTAAGCGTTTTGCAGAAGCGTTGACGATGGCTTATCACCATAAGCATGGTCTCGACACCAGGATAGGCAGAATCTTCAACTGCTACGGTCCGCGCTTGCGTGTTAATGATGGACGAGTGGTCTCGAATTTTATCTGCCAAGCTCTAGCCGGTAAGGACTTGACTGCGTATGGCGACGGTACTCAGACTCGCAGCTTCCAGTATGTCTCGGATCTAGTTGAAGGTTTCATGAGATTGATGACGGTCGACTTTCATGAGCCGGTTAATCTTGGCAATCCAGAGGAGTTCACGGTCAACGAATTAGCTGTGTTGATTAAGGAGTTAACTGGCTCAAAGAGTAAGGTTATCTTCGAAGCACTGCCAACCGACGATCCAAAGCGCCGGCTGCCTGATATCTCGAGGGCCAAGCAACTGTTGAAGTGGACACCGACTATCGACTTGAAAACTGGTCTGGAAAAAACGATCGCCTGGTTTCGAATGCAGGCAGCAATGACTACTGTGGCTGACTAGAGATTTTAGGCTCAGCTGTTAAAGCATCAAGCTGTAGGGTGTGCGAAATTGGGACACTCATCTTAGCTTTGTTGTCGAATCATTCTGGTGAGATCGGATAAGTCGCAATTCTGCGATTACTTAGTTGCGCTACTTGGACTGTCAAACGTAGTTGCTCTGAGGGCTGGTCTATTGGATGCTCATATTGTTTTGTGGGACTCGTTTTTGGGTCTGATGATGTTTGGGCGGAATGCC
>CAZSNX010000712.1:0-247 GCA_964607945.1 uncultured Candidatus Obscuribacterales bacterium | reverse complement strand
CGGTTTGCTTTTGTCCTGAGGCGTGGGTGCAAATTTGGTTTTTCTCTTGTGGGGTAGAGTTTTTGGGTCTGATGTAGTTTTTCAATTTGGGGTATAACGAGAATATAAACTGTATATGGAGGGCGGACCATGCCCAAAGCAACGCGAGACTTAACGACTGTCTATACCGGGCTAACGGCGTCTGACTTCGATAAATTCAGCGCCTTGGCGATTGCCAAAAGGCTAACTCGCTCAGAGCTTGCCAGGG
>CAZSNX010000711.1:0-2216 GCA_964607945.1 uncultured Candidatus Obscuribacterales bacterium | reverse complement strand
CGCAGCGACCGGGCTTGATGGTAAAAGCAGTCCTCAATGTTCGCGAGGAGGAGACCTTTCTGCTGGACACCGGAGCCGCTTTCAATCATCTGCCGGTTGCAGCAGCGAAAAAGTACCGGCAAGGTCAGCCGCAACATATCACGGAAGGCACCGGCCTTGATGGCAGACCGGTTCGTCTGGGGACTTTGGTGGCTGAAACGGTCTCAGTCGCCAAGCTGAGCGATGCGAAGGTCAATTTCACCTATCCGGTCGAAGGAGACGATCCGCAAGGCAGAGGGGGGTTCTTTCAAACTTCGGCGGTAGGAATTCTGGGCAATCCCTTCTGGCAGAACTTCATCATGACCGTCGATTACCGGTCGCAGCGGCTTGTTTTGCAGCCGGTGTCCGCCCGCAAATCCGGCGAAAGCGCGGGTCAATCACTGTCGACGGGCGACTCCAAATTGATTCTTTATCGGGACTATCGGGCGGCTGAATTGTATTATCAAAAGGCGGTCGCGCAAGCACAGTCAGCCGGTGATCAAAAGCTGGAGGCGCGTGCTTTAGGCAGGCTTGGCTCGCTTCATCGGGTGCTGGCCCATGATTTGAACCGTCCGGAACAGGCCAGAGTCGCATATCAGTACTTCAACCGGGCTCAACAGCTTGCTCGCAAAGTCGGTGACAGAGAAGGAGAAGGACGGGTGCTGGCTGATTGGAGCTTGTTGTACAGCGACAATGGGCAGTCGACGGAGGCTGCTCGTACAATGGAGACGGCGCTCTTGATTGCGCCCAATGACCCCTATGTCAACGTGGATAATGCGGTTCATCTCTATCGCGCCCGGTTGTTCGGCGACATGCAAAAGTACGTCGACAAGACGCTTTTTCTCGATCCTTCAAATTGGCAGGCGCTCTGGTATCAGGTCAAACTGTCCGAAATGTTTGCGGATCAACCCAAGCAGGTAGTAACGCTCAAAGAGATACTGAGATTCTATCCGTGGTCTAAACTCGCGCGCGAAAAACTGACAGCGCTGACTGCACTGCCGGTGGTGCAACCAGCGAAGTAACTCCTTTGCATGTTTCCACCGGCGGATTCTAGTAGGTACAGTGCGAATTTCAGCGCGTGCTATCCGTCGGTGACTTCATTTCCTGACCGACCAATTGCTGAGAACTTGCATGATTGCGCACGGCGCCGGAAAGTTTTGTGAACTTGGGTGTGAAGTAGTACTTGCGCATCTCCCGGTAAGCTTGGTCGTAAGTCCAGCCCTCATGCGTGACTCGCCAGATACCAATCATGCAGCCGGTGCGGTCTGAGCCGTGCGCGCAGTGCACGAAAACCGCTCCGCCGTTTTGCCCCTTCGCGGCCGACTCCACTTGCGAAATGAACGTCTCCACTTGTTGCTTAGTGGGAGCCTGGCTGCTCATCGGTAAATTGATGGTTTTCATGCCGATGGTTTTTGCTTCCCTCTCTTCGTTGTAGACCTGCTCCGGACTTCCTCTGAGATCGATGATGGTGGCGATACCCATCTCTTTGAGTTTGCGCAAACCAGCCTTGGTCGGTTCGCCGCCTCTATATAAGTAGGGGTGCACCGCATGGAAGTTTGGCAGGTCCCCGTGTTGCTGCCCGTAATGAGCAGACTTTTGAGCCGGATTGACACTGCCGGATTGTGTCTGTCTGCTGGCGCTGGCGGCGCTGACTGAGGCTGCCAAGCAAGCTGTCAATAGAATCAAGGAGGTTTTTTTCATACTTGCCGTCAAGGAGGGATTGGGCTTCATTTTGCCTTTCCGACCGGACTCTGTCGGCCGGTTGGAAAGATTGATAGGGAGGACGCGTCGTTTGCCGGGTCGCCGGTGTATATTTAATACCTATTATTTTGTCAGCTTTCGTGGGAATTGAACTTTTTTCCCGACGTCAGCGTCTCAACTATTGAAGCCGAATCTTGGTTGGAGATATTGGAGATAGAGGAAAGTGGACCTTAGCGACGAGGCCCTAATCGATAGTTTCCAGAAGACTAAGAACGCCAACTGCTTCAGGTCCTTGGTTCGGCGCTAACAAAACCGCATTTACAGTGCGGCATACTTGTTCTTGGGCAGTATGGAGGAAGCTGAGGAAGTGGTCCAGGAGACGTACATAAAGGTTCATCAGAATCTCAATAAGTTTCGCCGGCAATCTTCTTTCGGCGCCTGGATCTTTCGTATCTCACACAATATCTGCGTTGATTCGCTAAGAATCAAACAACGTC
>CAZSNX010000710.1:0-2228 GCA_964607945.1 uncultured Candidatus Obscuribacterales bacterium | reverse complement strand
TGGTGCTCAGCTGACAGTTCGCGACTCGCAAATGGCAATCTTTGTAAATGAAGGACATATCGCCGATGTCTTCAGTCCTGGACGATATGAGCTGACCACGAAAACCCTGCCGATTTTGACGACATTGATGAACTGGGATAAAGCGTTCAAGTCGCCGTTCAAGTCTGATGTTTACTTCTTCTCTACCCGCGAGCAGATCGATCAACGTTGGGGAACCCAAGCTCCGATAACCTTCAGAGACAAGGAGTTCGGTGCGATAAGATTGCGGGCGTTCGGCACCTATTCTTATCAGATCGAAGAGCCTTCGACCTTTTATCAAAAGATCAGCGGCTCGCGAGAGATGTACACGGTAAGCGAACTCGACGGACAGCTGAGATCGCTCATTGTCACGTCGATTGCCACGAAGCTTGGCAAGGGCGAAACTCCGTTTCTGGATATGGCTGCCAATCAGCAGGCTTTCTCCGAGCAATTGAAGAAGGAATTGGAGCAGCCATTTTGGAATTACGGGCTGAAATTGGCCAGCTTCCTGGTGCAAAGCGTAACGCTTCCGGAAGAATTGCAAGCATATCTGGACAAGCAGTCGTCTATGAATCTCGTCGGAGACTTGAAGCGCTACGCTCAATTTCAAGCCGCTGACAGTATCTCCGCGGCTGCACAAAGTGATGGCGGATTAGCTTCAGCCGGGGTAGCGATGGGTGCCGGAGCGGTAATTGGGCAAACGTTTGCTCAAGCGATGCAAGCAAATGATCAAGCGGCCGGGCAGGCAGCGACCAAGGAAGACCCCTTCGAGCTGTTGGAGAAACTGCAGGGATTACTCAAGAAGGGTGTGCTTTCGCAAGAAGAGTTTGACGCTAAGAAGGCGGAGATTCTCAAGAGAATTTCCTGATGATCAAGCTGAGCTGTCCATCTTGTGGCGCTGAAGTTGCATTCCGGTCAAAGGCTTCCGTCTTTGCGGTGTGCAGCTACTGCAAATCGACAATGGTCAGGCAGGATATGAATCTCGAGCTCCTGGGCAAGATGTCAGATCTGCAGGATGACTTGACTCCGTTGCAGATCGGCACGCATGGTCAGTACGACGGACGGCAGTTCGAGATTGTCGGAAGGCTCAAGATTGCTTACAGTGATGGCTATTGGAATGAGTGGTACACGCTCTTTTCCGGTGATGAAACCGGTTGGTTGGTGGAGGCTCAAGGTTTCTACGCTGTCTGTTTTCCATTTACCGCTCCGGGTATTTATTTGCCGCCTCGCAAGCGAGCCAAACCAGGGGTGACAGTCGAGTTGGAGCCTGCCGGCACTTTCGAGATCGTAGATGCTCGCGACGTACTTTGCGTCTTCAGCGAGGGAGAACTTCCAATCAATGCTGCTCAGGGGCGGGAATCGTTTAGTGTAGACCTGACTGGACCAAGAGATCAGATGGGCACTATCGAGTATGCCGAGAATATGGAGCGTACTTATATCGGCACCTATCAAGATTTTGATACATTCAAGTTCCGGAATCTGAGGGCGATCGATGGCTGGTAAATCTGAGCGCCCAGACCCTCCGACCGGACCATCCGGTGCCAAACCTTCTGCCAGGACATTTTCTTGCACCAATTGCGGTGCTTCGATCATAATTCGGTATCCGGGCAACGCGATGTCCGTTGCTTGTGAAGCCTGTCATTCGGTGATCGATGTCACCAACAGCAATTACAAGATCCTCTCCAAATACAAGGAAGAGACAAGCGGGTACAGTCCGTTGCTTCCTCTGGGTTCCAGAGGTCAGCTCTTTGGACGCTTGTGGGAAGTACTTGGTTATATGGTGCGCGAGGATGTCGGCAGTGGCTTCTCCTGGGATGAGTATTTGTTGTTCAACCCTTACTACGGATATCGTTGGCTGGCGCACAGCAAGGGACATTGGAACTTTGTTACGCCGATTAAGAAGATACCGGTCACCAGCCGCTCTTACAAGTTGGGAACTCCGGAGTTTGCCTATCTCGACGATCAAGGATTTCGCCTCTTTTATCGAGGACAAGCGGCAGTTCTGTTCGTGTTGGGCGAGTTTTATTGGCGGGTGAAGGCCAACAGCACGGTGGCGATGGAAGATTTCATTTGTCCGCCGCAGATGCTGTCGTCAGAAGCGGATGAAACAGAGATCAACTGGAGCCTCTCAGAGTATGTCGAGCGTTCGGTAATTCGCGACGCATTCAAACTGGACGATCCCTCCTTGAAGCGAATGCCGATTGGTGTTG
>CAZSNX010000709.1:0-2230 GCA_964607945.1 uncultured Candidatus Obscuribacterales bacterium | reverse complement strand
GTTCGTTCTTGATGTCGACAGAACTAGAGCGAATCAGCTCGGGCTTACCCAGCGAGATATCTCCAATTCAGTCTTGGTTTCACTCAGTTCGAGTTTTCAGGTGGCGCCGAATTTTTGGTTGAACACTCAAAATGGAGTGAACTACAACTTGGCCGCTCAGACTCCGCAATATCGAATCCACTCATTGGATAATCTGCGTATTACAGCCATTACCGGACAAGACAGCAAGGCGCAAGTGGTAAAGGGAACCTACCCGCTGTTGCAACTTCAGCCGCAGATGCTGACCAACCTTGCTACTTACAGACGGATCGGTACTCCCGCTGTGGTAAATCACTTGAACGTTCAGCCGGTTTTCGATATCTATGCTGCTTGTCAGGGAAGAGACCTTGGCGGCGTCTCTCGTGACATCAGGAAGATATTGGATCGGTACAGACCGCAACTTCCGCACGGCAGTTTTCTCGAAATAGGTGGACAGGTAAGGAGCATGGTCACTGCCTTTGCCGGGTTGCTGGGCGGACTGATTTTTGCGTTGGTGCTTGTCTATCTGATGCTCGTGGTCAACTTTCAGTCCTGGAGTGATCCGTTGATCATCTTGATGGCCACTCCTGGTGCATTCACTGGAATTATCTGGAGCTTGTTCGTGACGCAAACGACTTTCAGCATTCCGGCTTTGATGGGCACGATCATGACTGTCGGCGTAGCTTCGGCCAATAGCATCTTGATGGTGACTTTTGCCAATGAGCAGCGCGCCGAAGGATATGATGCCAAGACGGCCGCGCTTAATGCCGGATATCAGCGCTTTCGCCCGGTTGTCATGACGGCTACTGCAATGATTATCGGGATGATTCCAATGGCAATTGGTGCCGGACAGGGCGGATCGCAGAATGCACCAATCGGTCGGGCGGTAATTGGCGGGCTGACGGTTGCGACCTTTTCTACACTACTTTTCGTGCCGCTCATTTTCAGCCTTTTAAGAGGGCGAGAGAAGCGAGATAATAAGGCAGATTCTACGGAGACAGTTTAGAGACAGATGCAGGCTTATCCGGCAGAAAAACCTGGTGGCGGACCGAAAGGGGTTGTACTTTTCTTGGCCGCGCTGGCTGTTGTGGTCGGAGTATTGTTTGCTGTTGGCGTCATTCCCCGGCTTGAGCAGAAGAAAGAACTTAAGAAGATGGAGGCTGAGACTGTCGGTGCTGTCAGGATAGTCACGTCAATTGTGGCTCGTCCTGCCGCTGGCACTGAGTCAATCAAATTGCCTGGAAACATCAATGCCATCTTGTATACCACCATCTATGCCCGAGTGGATGGCTATCTCAAGAGCAGATTGGTGGACATCGGAGATCATGTCAAAGCCGGTCAGTTGCTGGCGGTTATCGATACACCGACTGTTGATGAGAAGCTCAACCAGGGCAAAGCGGATTTGAAGGAAGCGGAGGCCGGCCTGCTTGAGTCTCAAGCTCAGCTGAAGGAAGCAATTGCCAAGGATGTCAGCGCTCAGGCCGAGGTGCAAAAGGACAGGGCAAATCTGGCTTATGCCACCATCACGGCCAAACGCTGGGTCGATCTTGCCACCAGGGGCGCCGTCAGTCTTCAAAGTCGAGATGAGAAGGTGCGCTTCGAAGAGGCGCAAGTTGCTACCTTGGATGCTGCAGTCGCATCTGAAAAGGCAGCTGCAGCGCAAGTGAAAGCTGCGCAATCGCAAGTTGCCGTTGCTCAAGCGAAAGTGGTGGCAGAAAAGGCTGATGTGCGGCGATTGGAGGCCGAAAAGGGGTTTCAGAAAGTGGTGGCGCCGTTTGAAGGGATCATTACAGTGCGCAAGGTGGATCCGGGAGCATTGATCACTCAGGGCAGCCAGTCAACTAATCTCGAGTTGTTCCAGCTGGCCAAGATTGAAAAGCTGCGAATTTATGTCGGAGTGCCGCAGCGAATCGCGCGTTATCTGGCGGCCGGTCAAGCTGCCGAAGTAGATGTGCCGGAGTTTCCCGAGCGTAAGTTTGTCGGGCGGGTAACGAATGTCAGCGGTGCTCTCGATCCCAATACACGTACTCGCCAAACCGAAATCCAAATGGATAATCCAGACGGCGTCTTGCTGCCCGGCATGTACGCGGAGGTGCGGTTTACGACACTGCGAGAAACTCCCTGGATAAGAATTCCCGGTACAACGGTAATCACGCGCACTGACGGGCTGTACGTTGCCCAAGTGAAAGGTGGCAAAGTTCATTTTCAGCAA
>CAZSNX010000708.1:0-2261 GCA_964607945.1 uncultured Candidatus Obscuribacterales bacterium | reverse complement strand
TTTTTCAAAAACTCAAATGCGCATTAGCGAGCCGTCTCGCGTCAAACTTTGCGGATTTTGGCATATATACAACAAACTACTCGGACCTTTTCTGCAGATGACCGACCAGCCGACACCTCCATCCGACAAAGCAAGCACCGGAGCTGATCCCAGCGAAGCGGCTATGGAGCAGGTGCGCAAGCAGATCCTCTTTCATGAGCGGCACGATCAGAAACAAAGCCTGCTCTCGAAAGCGGCTTCTTTCGTGATTCGAAACGGCAGCGACAATTCGCTCGAAGAGCTGAAGGCGATTTATCGCCAGGCGGAAGAGGCGAAAAAATCCAACGACAATGAGCTGCTGAGTTCACTTACCAAACAGCTTCAAGAGAAAGTTCGCAGCGACAAACAAGCACTTCAGTGGCAAGACGAAACCAATCACTACGCCACCGGCTTCGCCAAGACGATGGGACTGTTCCTGAAAGGCAGAAGCGGAGCTACACTGACCGCGCTATCATTCGGACTCGATCAGATTTGCCCGAATGATGCAACATCCTTGCAGGCTACCGACTTCGCTCTGGGCATGGGCAAGGGACTCCTGACGCGCAGGGTGATGGGGAGTGTAGGAAATCTAAAGTTGGGCATCGCCTCGGAAGCTTCTATTTTAGGCCTATCATCCCGCGTGATCGACCAAGCACTAACGAGAGGCAATTACTACAACAATCACGGACAATTCAGCTACCTGACCGCCTTCAACAAGATAGATTCAGTTGCTCTGGACCGCAGAGCACTGGTAAGCGACATAACGACATTTGCCGGAGCGAAACTTATGTTCGGCTTGACTGAACGAGCCGGACATGCCGCTTTCCTGAAGAATCCGTTCTGGACGACCACCTTAACCGGCACCACCTTCGGTATCTCCAGCGGAGCCTCCTCCGAAATCATCAGGCAACGTCAAACCGGCGAAGAATTTGATATTGGCAAAGTGATCAGGCGTGGACTGCTCCAAGGCGCGGTCGATGGAATAGCCGCTGCTCCGGGTGGACTGCAAGCCAATTCGTATTTTAGGAGCAGCCTGTCTACACGACTGTCGCAAAGCTTCAACTGGCTGAGAGGCGAACCAGGACAAAAGGCACCACCGACAGTACCGGCACTTGAAGTACTCGTTCCAGGAGGCATAAAGGCACCGGAAGTCCGAAGGCTTGAGAACACAAGCCCTCCGGAAACCAAGAAGAAGGAGGCGACGGCTCGCGAAGTGACAGCAGCAGACGACGCGCCAGCAGATTCGACTGCGGAGAGGTCAACCAAATCCAAGAAGAATAGGCGCAAGAACAATCAACAAACTACCGACCCGACATCATCGGACAAGCAGAATCCTGAACCTAAGGAGAAGAAGATCGACGGACAGGCTAGGGAAGACCGCACCACAGTCGAGACGAAAGATAAGAAGATCGCTGACAAACAAACGGATAAGCAGCCTCCACCAGCCACAGTAGCTCCAGAGCCGCCGGTGAACCGCAAGTCGTTGATAAAAGGAGAAGTCAGCTCTGAAGCCGTAAATAAGCTAACGGAGCCACAAGCAAAGCAGATCTCCCAATTGCCGGAACTAGTCAGAGAATATTTCTTCGATGCGGTTTTGAGAGATCCGGCCACGTCGGTCGAAGCACTCGACCACGCAATTTTCAGAGCGGACAGCTTCATGAAAAAATCACTGCCTGAGCAAGTACAGTATGCCGAAAAGGCAGTCCGGCAGCTTCACAAAAGGCTAGGCATGGACTCGGAGAGACCGCTTAGCTCGGCTGAATTTCTGCAACTAGACAAAGCCAACGACTTGCTACGATCGCGCCTGGGTCACGCCCTCGATGAGATTAGCAAACCAGGCCAGCGACCGGAAACAACCAGGGAATTGCAGGACCTCGTAAAGAAGAAATTCAATGACATGGTTGAAATACTCGACATCGGCAATGTCGGAACGCTGATGGGAGGCAACCACCAGGAGTTGGTTGTTCTCAAGGAAATGCGCGACGCCATTAAGCGGGCTGGAAAGGCTGATTCCGTAAAAGTGGTGCGACTGCTGGGAGATTTGGCAGCCGATCATTGTGGCTTCGATTTCGCGTTGCTGAATGTTGAATCGGGCAAGCTCTTGCCGGTTGACGCATCACAGCGAAACAAGTTCGACAACGGTCTTCCCCTGATCAGAAGCCGCACCGTGGTGACAGTGCCGGACCCGACAAGCTCAGACGTCACCGATCTCTGGACGCATATCAAAAAGCAACAGAGTATCC
>CAZSNX010000707.1:0-2262 GCA_964607945.1 uncultured Candidatus Obscuribacterales bacterium | reverse complement strand
TAGTTTCGGCAGCGTTGACCGTCGAATGGAATCATCTGTGGACTTAAACTCTTAGCGCCTGAGCGCGCCAGTTCAAGTAGACGATCTCAGTTTCACAGGATGTTTAGACGCACAGATGCAGCGTGTCTTGCCCATTGGATACATAGGAGACAGTTATGCTGGTCGTATCAATCCTGGCAGCATTTTGTGGGCAACTATCAAGAATAATTATCCCTAAAGCAACTTGCTCGGTAGCCCTTGCGCTTTTTGCACTTTGCGTTAGCTGCACTGCCGGCGATGCTGGCGAGATAAAGGTGTTGTATGTATCGGATATACCAGTGCGTGATGGGGTAAAACTAGCGGCCGACATTTATATGAATGAATCGAGCGCAAGGTGTCCGGCAATCTTGATTCGAACACCATATGATCCACGCTTGAAGCCGCCGATTGACTTCCCCAAGCGGTTGGCGGAAGCCGGCTTTGTCGTAGTTGTGAATCACTGCCGGGGCCGTTACGACTCAGATGGCACCTTTCTGCCATACAAGCATGAAGCTCTCGATGGTTTCGATGTTGTGGAATGGATAACGAAGCAACCTTGGTCTGACGGTCAAGTCGGGTTAATGGGAGCTTCCTACTCGGGAATTGCCGCCTGGCAGTTGGCAGTTAAGAACAATCAGCATGTAAAGTCCATGTTTGTTGTTGTGGCGCCGGGCGACCTTTACAGAGATATCGTCTATCCGGGCGGAGCATTCTCGCTGGCTACAAATTGCTGGTGGTATTCCCTTGTCGATCGTCGGACGAATCAGGATTGGCAGATCAACAACTGGGAAGCTGCTCTTAAACATCTGCCTGTGTACTCGATAGATGAAAAGCTGGGCCGCAAGTTTCCAGTCATGCGCGACATGCTGGAGCATCCTTTCTATGGTCAATACTGGCGAGATTTCTACAGCATGGACGGGCTATACGACAGCGTCAAAATCCCAGTCTATATTGTCGGTGGTTGGAACGACTCATTCGTTCGTGGCACGCTCGATACCTTTTCGGGCGTAAAACAAGCGGCCGGAAAAAAATCCGGCGAGGTTCAAGCGATAGTCGGTCCCTGGGACCATTTGGGTTGCCTGACCGGTCTTGGCACCGTCTTTGGTGACATTGATTATGGTGTCGATTCTGCTGTCGACGTCTCCGGCTTGGCGGTAGGGTGGTTCAACCGCTGGTTGAAGGGAAAAGTGCCTGAGACTTGGCAAGGGCAAGACCTCAAGTACTTTCAAACCGGCAGCAATAAATGGAAGCAAACTTCCAAGTGGCCGCCGCCGGAAACGGTTGAACACAAGTTCTATCTGCACAGTTCGGGGCACGCCAATACAGTTTCAGGAGACGGGCTGCTTACTGAGCAAATGCCGGAAGCCGAGCCTGACGACAAGTTCCAGTACTCTCCCGCCAACCCAATCCCATCAATTGCCTCCAAGCACATTCTTTTAAGCAGTGCGGTCAAGAACATTGCCGCAATCGAGTCGAGACCGGATCTCCTTGTCTACACCAGCGAGGCTCTTACCAGTGACTTGGCTGTCGAAGGCAATCCGCGGATAGTTCTGGATATCTCAACTGATGCTCCTGACACTGATTTCAATGCCTGGTTGACCGAAGTGACGCCGGACCGAAAGTCGTTGTCACTGCTTAATGGAGCTGTGCGCTGCTCCAGCTACTTGCAACCTGATGTCGGCACCTTGCCGATCAAGCCATCGCAACGCTACGAAGTTGTAATCGAGCTCGGTAGTCTTGCTCATGTTTTCAAGACCGGAAATCGGCTCAGAATTGATCTGTCCAGCTCATCGTTTCCTGAATTCTCTCGCAATCTCAACACCGGTAGAGACACCGCGAAAGAAGATCGAGGGCGTGTTGCCACTCAGGTTGTCATGCATAATCGTGCCAGTTCGTCGCACTTAGTTCTTCCCATCGTTCATTAGAGAGGATTTCGTTGCGACCGATCAGGCGCTCCTGCTCGCCATATGAGCGTGTGGTGCGCTCACTAATGTGCCGACTCGCCGCTTTCGTTCGCTATAATTGATTGCGGCGAATTCACTGCCTTCCTGATTCTGCCTGACTTCTTTCGTGAGCAGGTCAAATCGGGTGAGTGCTTGAGTGCTTCCTAAGGAATCGAAAGAGATGAATCAAAGTAAGACATCCGGGGCGCCAGCCGAATTGGGGGCGACGTCTCGGAATGATGCGTGGTGGGTAGAGCCGGCCTTGGTGGCAACAGGCTTTACGCTGTTTATCATTTACGCC
>CAZSNX010000706.1:0-2290 GCA_964607945.1 uncultured Candidatus Obscuribacterales bacterium | reverse complement strand
CGCACAGCGCAGCGCAGGAAAGCGAGGAGCTTTCCGTAGCGGAGCGTCTTTACGAGCGGAGGGCGAGCGGCACGAGCCCGGAGCGCTAATAATAAAGATTCCCCCAAACCTGCTCAAGCTCGTCCATCTGGCGATAGAGTATATTTTGCTCGTGCTTGTCCTTGGCGCAATATGCTTGCCAGTAGAGCTCCCACCAATGTTGATAGGCTTGCTCCTTCCCGACTTGTGATTCCTGATGGAGCACTTCTTGTCCTAAAACCACCGGCTGTAAAAAACAGCCGTGCTCGCCGCAAGCAGGTCCGGCAAAATCAGCTGGTTTGAGCATCGCTCCTTTGGTCTTCCAGGCTCCTGCAAGTTTATACTGAGTCGCCGGATACAGGTGTTTAATCTCCATCTGAAAGATATCATCAGTGCGGCGGCAGCCCTCCGGATGAAACTCTACGCTTCCGCAGTCCGGAAACTGCTCCTTGGGCATGATCTGCTTGCCGTTTTCGTCTACGACGAGTACATAACCGGGAAAGGACGTAATCAGCTTGTCGAAAAGTGCCTGGTGAATGCGCTTCCAGAGTTGTTTAGTGAGTTTAAATTGATTGCCGTCGGCAATCTTCAACGCATAAGTAACTGTCTTGAAGCACTTGGCCAGCTTGTATAGATTTGGCGCGTCGCCGTTCTTGTCTAACGTAATGTAATAGTGATATGACTCATCTAGAGCCAGCTTCTGCCGACGATCCATCGTCTCAATCGCCCCCCCTGAAGGTACATTCAATCGCTGTTAACCCAGCACAGTCTATATACCCAGACGGTTGCTTTATAACCGGAGCAGGAAAGAGTCGCTTGATTGCTTGATTCTACCGAATTCTTCCCAAGCTCAAATCTTGATGTCGAACTCCGAAAGAGCGTTTTCCCACAGCCCTTGCGCTTTCAAAATTAGCTCCACCGCTTCTCTGACCGCTCCATCACCACCGCGGGCGCTCGTCACGAAGTGAGCAGCTGCCTTTACCTCCGGGCGGGCATTGGCAACAGCTATTGCAAGACCGGCTCTCTTCATGAGCGGAACATCGGTCAAATCATCGCCAATGAAAGCCACCGACTGATCCGCCACGCCGGCATCGCGCAGAATCTCCTCATATGCCGATTGTTTCTTCAACAGTCCCTGATAGACATAAGTAAACTTCAGCTGTCTTGCTCGCTCGCTGAGCGCCGGAGACTGGCGTCCGCTGATTACTCCGGTCCGGATACCAACCACATGGCAGAAATGCAGGCCAAGACCGTCCTGCGAATTAAATCCTTTGGTTTCGAATATCTCTCCATCGGTGCCTGGGAGGTAAAACAGCAGTCCATTAGTGAGCACACCGTCCACATCCATCAATAGCACTTTGACCTTCGAGGCACATTCCGTAAGTGATTGGTTCATTTCCACAGCTTGCATTTCAAATTCCTATTCCGGTGCATTCCGCCCTATTTTAATCCCTGAAATTCAAAATACAGGCTCCAAGCAGACCTCTAGGCAGCAATTGCTAAACAAATCTTCCGACAGTTTAGATTCGGCTGCACGCCGGCAGGCGGGTATAAGAAGGACAGATGCTGCCATCAGAAGTTTGCAAGCCAGAAAGGAGCGGTGCCGTAAGTGAGCACAGAAGTAAGTGTTTTGATCGTCGAAGATCACCAGGTTACACTCGACGGACTTAAACACGGTCTTTCACGCGAGCAGGACATTAATGTAATCGGCTCTGCCACGAACAGCGATGAGGGTCTTGAGCTGGCGAAGCAGCTACGACCGGATATTATCCTGCTGGACCTGCACCTGCCTGGCTCTTCCGGACCCAAATCGATGGTTAAGGCATTCTGCAGCATTCCAGGTTCGCGTGTAATTGTGTTTTCCGGTGAAAGTCGGATGGCTTTTATTCAAATTGTGTTGGCAATGGGAGCTGCCGGCTATTTGCTTAAGTCCGAAAGTGTTAGCACAGTTGCCGAAACAATCAGGCAAGTGCTGGCCGGCAAGAAATCCATCATCTCTGACGAGCTTCAAAGCGGTGACCAAAAGGTGACGCGCTCAGAGCAAGAAGTTCTGAAGATGCTCGCGCGAGGCATGAAATATCAGGACATAGCCGACCTGAGAAGCACATCTCCGGCAACCGTTCGCAAACAGTGCGAACTGTTATTGTTGAAATTAGGACTTGCCAGTCGCGAAGAGCTGATCGCCTGGGCAGTTCAGAACGGTTACGGCAGTCTGGAACTCGAACCATGACCCTCTTCAAGAAAGCATTTGAATTGGCAGGAAGGATGCTCA
>CAZSNX010000705.1:0-2291 GCA_964607945.1 uncultured Candidatus Obscuribacterales bacterium | reverse complement strand
CAAAGTCATCCAAGTTCATCCTTCCGGACGAGGCGGAAACGCAGCACTGCGTACTCAGCATCCTTCGATGCGGCAACGACAGCAAGCATCGTGACTTACCAGCATCGTGCATCCAATTGGCCGCGTTCATCCCTTAAGTCGTTGAAACCCAGCCAAAAATCAGGGACGATTAGACCAGGCACTAATTACATTGGGCATTTCTTTTCTTCTGAGGTGTAAGCTATGATTGACGGCACGCTTACTATCAATCTGGATCCGCCCTATTTGCATTTCCACGCCGACGATCCAGGTGTAAGTGGTCGCCTCCGAGAGTGCACCATGGACGACATACGAGCCGCTCTTGCTGAATTCGCGCAGAATATGCCTGACCGGTGGCCACTCAATGACTGCGTCATTCGCCTGCGCGGCAAGTTTTCAGCAACTAGACTTTCGAAACTAGGAGTTCTCCAGGCACGCCTTGAGCCAATACCAGAACAAGTTATCCTGCGCCTTGCGAATTGATTGTAAGATCGATTGAAGGAAGCGTTACTCCAGCATAAATGAGCATTTCGATCACACTTAAAATTATGGCTTGTACACTGGCGTTCAGCGTCGCGGCTTTCAGCAATGAGGCAAGCTCTCAACAAACTGCTCAAATACGTGCAAGTACTAAAGAGACACAGAGCAAAGTGACAAAGCGCTCAGGTAACCGCCAGCTTCTAAGGATCAGAGCAGGGCAGGCACTGTTTCGCGCCAATCAATGTCTCGATTGCCACCGTGTTGCTGCACAAGGGCACAAGGAAGGCGTCGTTTTGGACGGAATTGGACTGAGGCGTACTAGAAAGTTTCTTCAAGATCACCTCAAAGATCCGGAGGAGCATGTTGCTCGTAATGCCAAGGCATTTGGCGGTGAGCCTAACCTTATGACGCCTCCGAACTTGAACAAAGCTGAAATAGATGACTTGGTCGCCTACCTCATGTCACTGCCCGCGGCGAAACCTCAATCGCCATCTTGCCCGAAGCCGTGATAGTCCGATGCATCTCGCTCTTGCTTTGCGGAGTTCATCCGAGCCTGTAGTGCGGCTCTAGACCCGTTGGTCAGTTGAATTGCACCGCAAGGTCCACGTCCACGGCTGGGCCCTTCTGTGCCTGCCCCTTTCCTGTCGGTAGCCTTGCTACCATCACTGAGCAAGTTGCCTGCGACAGTACGGCCATTGACACACTGCCCAGAAGAATTCTTGTCAGTCCACGGCGTCCATGCGAACCGACAATAATCAGATCGCAATCCCACTCTTTGCCGATCCTGAGAATCTCTTCTTTGGCTTTGCCACTTACGACTACCTCTTCAACGTGAGCTTTCGGAAAGCCCTCCTTTAGTCGCTGGGCGACCGCTCCAACAAGCTTTTTGGCCCAGTCCCAATGCTTTTCCTCAGTGCGAGGATCGCAGTAGTAGCCGACATGCATCGGCTCAACCGAATACAACACCTTGAACTCAAGATTCTCCGACCATTTGTGTGCGAGCACGAGGTCTGCTATATGCGCCCCGTAAACCGTGTCTTCGACAGAAATCAGAATCTTCATCGCCCTTCTCATTGCTCACCACAAGATCTTGAAATAACATTTCCGCTGACGTGCCGCATCATCCCTTGTGCTGAATGCGCAGGTATCACCTACTAAATAACTTCCGCAACCGGAGAACCCCGACGGTGACAATGAGTGAACTCACAGACACCACAGCAATCAAGAGAAGTTCTGTGATCGTCAGCGGTGCGGTGTTCAGAATTGTCTGTAGTCCAGGAACATAAATTGCGGCTAGCAGCAAAGCGCCCGAGATAGCAATATTGATCGCCATTGGCCAATTTGTCCTCCCTTTTTTTCTTTCTGCAGAATTGCCTGCAGTGACACCTGTCCTCGACCAGGAGACGGCCTGGAGCAATAGAGCCAGAGATAGCGTGGCGAAACCGATAGTGGTTCCCTTTTCTGCCATACCTGCCCAATGCTGTTGCATTTGCAACGAAAACAATACGGCTATTGCCACTATTGCGCTCCGAATAAATATCTGCTCTTTTGTTTGCGGACTCAGTAACTGTTCGGTACTCTTACGCGGCGGTTTGGTCATTACATGGCTATCGCCGCGTTGGAGCACTATCCCGAGTCCGGGGAAAACATGCATGATCAAGTTCAACCACAACAGTTGTAGCGGCGTAAGAGCAAGACCTATACCTAGCAAGACCCCACCGGCAACACATATTACCGAGGAAAGACCAGCCGTCAGCAAATAGGCAATAGACTTGCGTATGTTGCCATAGATA
>CAZSNX010000704.1:0-2296 GCA_964607945.1 uncultured Candidatus Obscuribacterales bacterium | reverse complement strand
GAATAGAGCGATTCCATTTCAGATTCAAGCTGGTGTTGCCGCTGCGAAATTATGTCTCTCAACTTAATCAAAGAGTCTTGAGTGACCACCTTGTTTCCATGCAGATAGGAGTCGATTACTTGTTGGGCTTCTGCTGGTAGCGGGGTACCGAACAATCTCGTCAGGTGTAATTCGCTGCCCGCCTTAATTACATTCTCTAGGTAAACTGCTGCATCGCGACTATTCTGCAGGCGAGAGAGAGCTCTGGATATAACCTCGCTGTTGATTCTAAGCTCATCCATGTGTTTGATTTGAGGAAAGGAGCGCTCGAAGTCGGATACGCGTGCAATGTCCGCCTCGGAAAGCATTCTGTTGCGCTCGAGGCAGCTCTTTAAATAGTGAAGCTCGAGCGGTTGACCAACCTTTTGTTCGTATTGCGCCTGGATCTCGCTAAGCTGTTTTGCGTTTGCTTGGGCATCTGCTCCGCCTAGAATATCGTTTGCAAGCTTCCTTACAAACAAACTATCCTGCTCGTTGTGCTCCAGTTCGTGGACGAGAGAGCGAACCAGATGTTCGATCGAATCGATGCCTCTGAGAGCGGAGTCTTTCACGAAGAGCCTGCCGCTGCCTAACTGGTATGCGGCGTTTCCATCAGCCAAATAGGAGCTGTTGAGGGAGATCGGTGGAAGATCATGCTCATCGCAGAGAACATGCAATATCTCCAGAAGCATCGCTGCACGCTCACGGCGAACGGAGTGAACTGTTCGCTCCATTACTTCGCTGTATTCTTTATACGCGCTTCGCTCCTGTTCATAGAGAGCAAGCACGTCTTCATGCCCGGCGAGCTGTTTGCGCATGTAGGCTTGATCGTAGTACTTATCATTTTGTGGGATGCCGGAATGGTCTAGCAAACCGGGGATGCGTTGCTCGATTTCATTGCGTGCCACTACCCATGATTCTTTCCAAGCAGCCTCGGCTGATTCACCTTCGTGACCACCCTTGCTGTCGATTGGTTGCCAAGTTGCAATTTCGTCTCGAAGTTCCTGAACTACAGCTTCGAGGTGTTCGGACTGCGCTAGCTTAGAGCGTGCCGCTTCCACCAAGTCATTGTCACTGTAGTTGCGCAGACGGCTATCACCTAAATGTGATTCGATTGCACCGGTTACAGCTAACTGGTCACTGCGCGAACGCATCGCAAATAAGAGTCCTTCCGGTGCAGTCAAGACCGCTAGCTCTCGCTGATGACTGTCAACTTCAGCTGTTCCTGATTTTTCATTTTGTTGAGTGGCTGTTGACTCTTCGACTCCGCGACCAGCTTTCTGGCGCTTCTTGTCGAGGTACATTTCCTGATCGGACGTCTTGTACAACTGATCAACCGTAGCACCTGGTTTGAAGGTGCATCCGCCGATGCTCAAGGACACAGTTACAGGATTATCGCCGCGAGCTGACCTTTCGCCTGGTGGTGTCAGCTGTACCTTGCCGCCTTCGCTGAAGATTGCAACCTTGACTTGCTCGCGCAGGCGGTCTGCAATCATTCTTGCCTGTTCTTCATTGGTGCCTGGCAATACGAGGCAGAATTCATCACCGCCGGTGCGAGCGACAAAGTCGTATTGTCTGCACTGTTCTTTGAGGAGGTCACCGATCTGTCTCAATACTCGATCGCCGCCGCCGTGACCGTGGAGATCGTTTGCAGCTTTGAAGGAGTTCAAATCGAGCAGCAGCATCGACACCGGCTTGTCCGGATTTCTCTCGGAGCGGGCGAGCTCCCGTTCCATAGTCGTGTCAAATGCTTTGCGGTTGGGTAACCCGGTCACCTGATCTGTGTGGGCTAATCTATCTAACTCAAGCGCCAGATTGACAAGCTGCTCTTTCGACATCTTTTCCAGTCCGACCGTCGAAAGTGGGTCGTCCGTGCGCAGCGTCTTGTGACCGATGGAGAGATCAGCCTTCGGCTCGGTAAAGGCTGGTTCGTTGTCAACCGAAATGTTACTTTCCACGTGTTTCTCGGGAGAGTGTTGCTCTTCCCCTTCAACACCTCTGCCGGCCTTTTGCCTGCTTTTGTCGGCGTACATCTCGCGATCGGCCGCGCTCATCATCTCTTCTGCTGTAACACCACGCTTGTAGGTTGCGCTGCCAATGCTCAACGAAACGAGCACTGGTGTTTCGCCGTGGAGCGTGCGATCCTTTGCCGGAGCAACTTTCGAGACTCCATTTTCTTGATACAGCCTGACCAGAGCTTGCTCTCGGAGACGATCGGCGATGATGCTTGCTTGTTCAGGAGTCGTATTCGGCAAGATCAAACAAAATTCATCGCCAC
>CAZSNX010000703.1:0-2303 GCA_964607945.1 uncultured Candidatus Obscuribacterales bacterium | reverse complement strand
CTGCCTGAAAACCCACGCCTGGCTGAAAACCTAGCCCGGTCTTACTGTCAAACGTGGGAATGAATTGCAAGTCTGAATATTTGACATAATTGGAGTTCGACTCTTTCTCAAGCAAGCCTTTCTTTGCGCAGTAAAGCAACGCGAGCTTGATGTCGTCCAAACTCACAGGTCTGGGCGGATTCGTAAACGGCTTCATCGGCTTGGGATTCAATCCGTCAAAGGCAGCAAGGGCCGCCTGCATTCTTGGCGTATTGTCATCAATTACCGGTCTTGGCTCAGAGCTTTGAGGTTGCGGCGAGCCTGGTGGCGAATAACTAACTCTTGATGGATCTGGGATAAAGTAGCCATTGCCAGCCTGCGGCATAGTCCCACAGCTCCAGATGTATGGAACGATCATTTTGGCCGGGTTCGATCCGCGCTTGAACTCGAAGTACTTGGATTTTGAATGATAGAGTCCCGGCGGATACAAATATGCGAAGTCTTTGGGGTTGGTACCCAATGTCAAAGATGCTGAAAGATCGACCACAAAACATACGTCACCCAGTTCGCTACTGCCTGGTCCCGCAAGTGAGCGGCAATGAATACCGTAAGTGCCCAGCCCCTTTAAAAAGGATGGCTGGAGACCGAAACCAGATTCTGCTACTACAGCTCTATCCTTCATGTTTACTACGAGATTGAACAGACTTTGAGAACCACCAGGAGTTGCGCTGAGGGCATTGGGTGCCATGGCGGCAGTTGAAAGATCGCCGCTTACCAGTTGATTCTTGCGAAAGTAAGCAAACCCGATCTTCTTGCACAATGCCTCATCAGTGTTGTTCGGATCGTTCAAGTATGTGGCGGCCGCTAACGCTGCAGCATCTGTAGCTGCTTGCAGTTGGTTGTACTGCAGACGGGCTAAGACGACATCGTATGAAAAAAGCCCGACGACAACCAGAACAAACAATGTTGCCACGGCAAACAGCGTGAAGGCGCCGCGCATGTTGCGCGGTCTCAAGCGCTGAGAGCATAACCGGTTCATTTGGCGTTTCTGCAAATGATCACCCTCTCCTCCCGCACCTCTACCACTTACCTCATAGATTTCACAAGTAAACGAAAGACCAATTACCGACGCTCAAAAAACTTCGCACGAACGGAAACCCACGAGGAGTTACCTCGCGGGTTTAATAAATTCTGGCACCGGACTATCTTCCAAGGCAGTCAGCCGCCAAGTATTGTCGCTGCTGACCGTCTTTACCGTCATGTTCGAATTGGCAGCCGGCTGGGTTGCTCTGATTGAAACAGAGCGACCCCCTCTATATTGCAGCAAGCTCCAAGCCTGCAACATACGAAAAATCCGTATCAGTAGTCAGCACAGGACGATTGAGCTCCAATGCCATAGCGGCAATCCACATGTCGTTGCTGCCGATTGGTGTACCAGCCTGACGAAGCGCTACAAAGATGTCCGCAAAGAACCTTGTTGTCACATTAGTTATGCTTATGGTCTCAACATTTGGGGCGTCAAGAAATCGCGCTAGTAGATGCTCGTTTGTTTCTCTTTTGCTGCCACAAGCAAAACCGGCTCGCAACTCACCAACAACTACCAATGGCACTAGCATCTCAATGTCAGCGCGAAACCACATTCGCAGCCGCCGATCACCGCGATTAAATGCGGAATACGCTGACGTATCGAGAATTACCGTTGTTGCCAAAGTTTTTCGTCCACCTGTGACAGCTGATCGATTGCCTCATCAAAAGCTGCATCAATGGTCTTTTGCGAAAAAAGCCAATCAAAATTCTCATCAACTGCAGGATCAACTGTGCCTAGTGTCTGCATGGATAGCAGATCTACAACCGTCTGGTTAAACGACTTTCCGGATTGTTTGGCACGTTTTTTAATTACCTTGTCAACTTCAGGCGGAATGTTTCTTACGGTGTATTGAATCTTCCTCATACCTACCCCCATGCATACATTGTATGCAGCGCATTCACCGTAGTCAAGAACAACACTACTGGCAAAGTATTTTCAGCAGAGCTTACCCATCGCGAGTACTTGCAGCAGAGCAATTCATCGCACTTCAAACATCTACCTGATTTAAGAACCAAAACGGAAACCCACGAGGAGTTACCTCGTGGGTTTCATAAATCCTGGCACCGGGCTATCTTCCCAGGCAGTCACCCGCCAAGTATTGTCGCTGCTGACCGTCTTTACCGTCGTGTTCGGGATGGGAACGGGTGTGTTCCGGTCGCTTCGGCACCAAGAACCTTTTAGAGCCTCGATAATGATCGATGTTTTGAATCGTCACTACAGAGTCGGTTCAATAAAT
>CAZSNX010000702.1:0-2308 GCA_964607945.1 uncultured Candidatus Obscuribacterales bacterium | reverse complement strand
TGGAGCTAGCAGAGCTTGACCAGACGCGAGCACTCACAGATCTTGAGCGTGCGCACGCTGCGCTGGAAGTAGCGAAGCGCGACCGGACAGTAGCTGTGCTGGATCAAGATAAGGTGGCGGCGGACACAGATGCAGCCATCAGCAATATCGGAGCGGCGATGGCCGCGGCGCAAGAGACTATAGAGTCGACATCGAGTGAGATATTCAAGCTCGACATAGACTTGCAAAACATCAGTGCCAGACAGGACCAGCGCAAGGTTTTCGCTCCTAGTTCCGGCAAGATCGTCAGGCTGCTCAAAGTGGGCGCCGGAGAAACTGTAGATGCCGGAATGGTATTGGCAGTGATTGCTCCGGAAACACAAGATCTGGCAGCAGAGTTGACCATAAGCGATAACGATGCGCCATTAGTTGCGGTCGGTAGACCGGTGAGGTTGCAGTTCGCGGGCTGGCCGGCGTTGCAATTTGCGGGTTGGCCGTCGATTGCCGTTGGCACCTTTGCCGGCCGGATCGCCGTTATCGATGCTATCGATGACGGGCGAAACAGCTATCGCGTAATCGTTACACCGGATAAAGAAGCTATTGCTCATGGAAAAGAAGAGCCGTGGCCAGATGCAAAATATCTACGACCGGGTGCGGAAGTGAGTGGCTGGATAATGCTCGATACAGTGAGCCTGGGTTTTGAGTTGTGGAGACAGTTCAATGCATTTCCGCCTACTGTCAAACCAGAAGAGCTTGGCTTGCATAAAAATCCGCAAGTTGAAAAGACAGACATCAAACGCAAATCAAAGTAAGGACAGATAGAAAAATGCGTTTGAGGCTGCAAAAGACAAACTTGCTCTTACTTGTAAGTGTCATCTCATTGGTGCCTGCAAATAGCCTGATGGCGCAAGACAATGCGCCAAGCAACAGTGTTTCCGCACCGAGCAGCGGCCCGGAAATCAGGCTTCCTGCCTCTGACAGCAAAGCATTTTCGTTGGACTATTTTCTTGCTCTTGTCGACAGAAATTATCCGAAATTACAGGGAGCAGATGCTGAAAGGCGTATTTCGAGTGCCAAGCGCCTGGAAAAATCCGGGGCCTTCGATCCTGTGTTGAGCAGCTTCAATGAATATCTGAGAGTTCAAGACACCGTTACGCCAGGCAAACCCAAAGACGCTATTCATAACGAATCAAGGGTAGATCTTTTGACGCGCTCCGGAATTAAGATTTTTACCGGTATGCGCCTTAATCCAAATGACACAAAGACTCCTTTTGTGCCAACCGGCAAGAGCGGCGAATATTATGCCGGACTTTCGGTACCGCTGCTAAGAGGTTTGAGAATTAACGAAAAGTTGGCAGCTGAAGAACAAGCGAAGCTTGGTGAGCCGCTTGCATCGCAGGTCTTTGGTGCCACACGATTGGAAGTTCTGCTCAAAGCAGCAGCTGTTTATTGGGACTTGGCTGGTGCCAAAGCACGCGTTGATATTGCGCGAAATCTGCTTTCAATCGCGGAAGCTCGGGTTACTCAAATCAAGGGTCGGGTTGAGAAAGGCGACCTTCCGGCTTTAGATGTAGCCGAATCAGAACAGGAGATACAGAGGCGTCAAGCGGCTCTGGTAAAGAACGAACGAGACTTCCAAAAATCTTCCCTTCTTCTTTCTGTATTTCTTTGGGATGAAAGTGGCGCCCCAAAAGTGGTTCCAGGATTGGAGGAAGTGCCAGCACTCTCGCCTGAGCCTCGCAAGCTGACCGAGGCAGAGTGGATGGAAGGAAGGAAGCTGGCATTAGAGCAGCGTCCAGAGCTTAAGCGGATTGCCTTAGAGCGAGAGCAAGCGAAAGTAGAGCTGCGGCTAGCTGAAAACATGATCTTGCCGGCGATGGACGCTTATCTGACTCAAGGCGCCGATACCGGACCGGAGGGAATCGGAACTGTTGTCAGGGCGGGCTTGGCCGTGTCTGCACCGCTCAGGCAGAGGACCGCAAGAGGGCAAGCGCAAGCAGCCAGATTGAAACTTCAGAAGTTGAGCCTCGATCAGAAGACCGAAAGGTTGCGGATTCAAGCCGAGGTAGACGACACCGTTTCCGCTATGAATACATCCTACGAGCGCTGGGCTGCCACCTTACTTGAAGTAAAAAAGGCAAAACAAGTTGAGGAAGGCGAGCGCTTACGCTTCGGCGCAGGAGATAGCACTTTGTTTTTAGTCAATCAAAGAGAGAGAGCATCAGCTGAAGCACAGATGCGTCTGGCTGAGGTCCATGTTGAATATCTACAGTCGGTGGCAGCATTCCGAGCAGTGACGAGCCGACTTTGAGAGAATAGTTCTTGACTA
>CAZSNX010000701.1:0-2310 GCA_964607945.1 uncultured Candidatus Obscuribacterales bacterium | reverse complement strand
ATTCCGATTACAGTAAATGCTGGCAAAATTAGTGCCGCCATTTGCAGTCCCATAGACAAGAGCCAGACCGCTATGAAGGCGCCGGCATTGCGGTGGATTCTCTTTAGTGCCGCTCCAACCGCCAAACCGGCTTGCACGCGTTCTTCGATTGCGAAATTGATCATCATGAATCGGCTAAGCAGGCTCATCAGCGCCCAGCATACAAATGTGGCGAAAGAAGCCGTAAAAGCCCAAGGTCCAAACAGCGGGCTGCTTACTTTGATCGCTCCGCTGGCAGCTCCCACCAAAAGACATACGGTGCCGGCTGTCAGCGGTACAAGCAACAAGCCGAATTGAATCGCTTGCCAGGTCAGTCCTGAGATTAAGAGGTCGAGCCATTCGTTCCAGGACGGCAGTTTGCTTTCCAAACCGGAAGCCTTTACTCTTGCGACTCTCAATACATAGCCGTTGTTGAGCGACATGAGCGCCACCACGACCGGCACACAATAAGGGCTGGCCAGGCTCAAGACCAGACAGATTGCATTGATTGTGCCGCCGACTCCGGTCTTGAACATCCATTCGGAATCATCGAGAAAAGTCTTGAGCGCAAGATTCGCTTCGATTTTTCTTGCACCTTTTGCTCCGGTCATCGGGATTCCTTCGTCGCTGAAGCTTTCTGAACCGGCACCCAGGACTCACTCAGTTGTTGAAGGTCGGACCAGCTGTTGAGTGTGGACAGCCCGCTGCGGTCGGTCATGTTGAAGGTGACCGGTGTTACGGAAATTTTGTGCTGCTTCACTGCCCAAACGTCAGTGGTTTCGGCTTCGCCTTCTTCGATTGCGTGCCCGGAAAGCCAGTAGTAGGTTCTCCCGCGGGGATCTACGCGCTTCTCGAACGTGTCGTTGTAAAGTCTCATGCCGAGTTCGGTTATGGCGACGCCTTGAATTTCATTGGCTGGAACATTCGGAACGTTGACATTGAGCAGTGTGCGGGCCGGAAGACCGCTTGAGGGCAGCACTTTTAACAGCGCAGCGATGAAGTCCGCCGCCACGTCGTAATGCTTCGGGGTGCGGCCGCCCATACTTACAGCAATGCTCGGGATGGAAAGCAATGCTCCTTCCATGGCGGCTGAAACCGTGCCGGAGTACAAGACGTCGCCACCCATGTTCGGACCGGCATTAATGCCGGAGACAACCACGTCGGGATGCTGGTCTAGCAGTGCGCAGACGGCAAACTTTACGCAATCGCTGGGCGTGCCGGTTGTGGCCCAGGCGCCCTGCATGTGCCCTTCCATGTGAATCTCGTCGACCCTCAATGGTTTGTGCAGTGTCAATCCGTGCCCGGTAGCGCTGCGCTCGCGATCGGGCGCAACCACGTAAACCTGGTTTTCCGCCTCCTCGGACAATCTCTTAGCCAATACGCGAATGCCGCGTGCGTTGATGCCGTCGTCGTTGGATACCAATATTCTCAAGGCTCACCTCCGCCCGTTGGAAGAATCGGGACAACTCAAGATTTTATCGGATGTTGCAGTCGAACACATAAACAAGTAGTATGCCTTTGAGCCGGTGGAGACCGGCACTTCTGATGAATGCATTCTCATTTGGAGCATTTGATGTTCAAGAGATTTAGTGAAGCGGCGTTACAAGTTTTGAGGGCTGCTGCCGACGAGTGCGAGCGCCTGAGCGGAAATAAAGTTGGAACGGAGCACATCCTTTTAGCTCTGACGGCAGATCCAGAATGCTTGGCTGCCCGTGCTTTAAGTTCGATGGGAATTCATTGTCAAAATGTAACGAATGAGATACAGCGGATGTTTCCGCCGCCGGTTTCGGCAATCGGTTCTCCGGAGACTAAACTGGCCGCCAAGGTGATTGAAACGCCGGTAACTTACAGCGATTGTGCGATTGAAGGCTTCGGACGTTCGCTGGATCATTGCCGTTACTTCGGCTTGAAGGAAGTGATGCCGGAGCACGTCCTCCTTGGAATAATCGATGTGTCCGGATGCGGTGCGGTGAAAGTTTTAGAGGAGCTGGGAGCCAATCTCAGCTTTTTGCGCAGGCACGTCATGTTCTTGATGGCCAAACAGTGCTCTTCGAAGCAGACTGCGCCTCCTCTTCGCGAAGCGTTGTTGTCCGGGCTGACCGACCTGATTGCCAGCAATCTCCAATCTGTGCAAGCTTTATCCAATCTTTCGGTGCGAAGTGGAAATCGTCTGAGAAATCTGCCCGATCGCACAGAGATAGTGCATATGGTGTTTCTCGGATACATGCCGGATCTGCTTTGCACTCAGGTAGCATTTCAGCGGCATTTGCTGCAGGAAGCGCTTAAGGTGAT
>CAZSNX010000700.1:0-2312 GCA_964607945.1 uncultured Candidatus Obscuribacterales bacterium | reverse complement strand
TCTACCGTTGGCTATCTCTAACCCGGCCATCTTTTCTCCTTTGCCTGCCTTGATCAGCTTATCGGCCAGACCTTGCAGAGGCGAAGCGAGTTTGCTGTCCAGTTTCCGCTTTTGTTCCTCGGCGGGACTCAACGGCTTTGCCTTGATGACCTCGTCTTCTTTGCTTTGACGGAAATCAGAACAAACTCTCGGAGGCAGTGCCGACGATTGTGGTGCCGGAGCACGGTAGAAGCTGGTGCCTCCGCTGCCTGAGCTGCTTGACTGTGCTTTTCGGAGAGAACTCTCCTGTTTCGCAGCAGTAAAGTTAGCCCTTCCCAGGGCAGCCCCATAGGCATAGGATTTATGGCGGGTCTGCCTCGGAGCCGGTGAGCCGGCGGCGCCTACAAATCCGGCATCGGATTCACCGAAGACTCCTGAATAGGACACCCCATCCGGCATCTCGACCGGTACGGTGATTGTCCTTGGTATGCCACCATCGGTGATGACGGTTTCCTCGACGGCGACGAAGGATGTGTATTCCGTCATGATGTGATGATCGAGCGCTACTTTGATTACTTCTTCTTTGAGTTCGGGATTGAGCGCTCCGCGTTGCGCTCCGGAATAGTCCTCGGCAACCAGGCGATCGACTTTGGCTCTTGCCCAGATAGAGGCGATTGCCACGTTGTCCGACTGTTTCTCCGGAAACTTAACCGCTAGCTTTTGAACATATGGTTTTCCGCCGGCAAATCCAGAAATTGTTACTGTGCCGGTGCCTGGCTTGGTGTACTTACCCTTAATGTACAGCGGGCGCTCGGCCCAAACGTCCGATATCTGATGAGGAAAGACATCTTTGACGGCAAGGTCTCCGAAGTCTATTTTTACATCGGTGAGCACAGGCGCTGCTATGCGGTCGTAATACTTCTTGCCGACTTCGGCGCCCGAACTGTTTAGCAAGACGTATTCCGGCTCGCCGCCGCCCTCTTTAGCCATCCCGTCGATTAAGAGCCGGTTGACACTATTGCCGGTGCCAAATGGAAACCAGCGGGAGTTTCCTCTCAGTTTGTGCACCATGGACAGTATCTCATAGTCGTTGCCGACGTAACCATCGGTCATGAAACTAACGATTCTCAGCCTGTGGTTGTCGGCCGGAATCGAACAAGCTTTCTCGACTGCCGGTGCAATCCAAGTGCCACCATTGGCCTGAAGGTCGGCAATGAATTTCCTGGCCTTTTGCTTCATGGCGCCGGAGGCCATCTCAGGCTTGTCAAAGAGGGTCTTTAGTTGACTGCTGAATGAAATGACCTGAAACGTATCTTGCGGATTCATCTGCTCTAAAATGTAATCCATCGTTTCCTTCGCTTTCTGCAGCGGCGGTCCGGATTGCGAGCCCGAACAGTCGATTAAGAAAATCATTTCTTTAGGAGCCGCTTCTGCCGGCGTTACTTTCTTGGGCGGCAGGATCATCAAGCTGAAATATCCGGTATCATCGCTGCGATGTGTCAGATAGCCGCTTTTCAATCTGTCTCCGGCGACGGACCAGGACAGTACGAAGTCTTTGTTTGGAATGGTTGCTTTATCCCTCAATTGAATGGTGGCACGGTCGCTTCCCGCTCGATTAACTGCTACTTCATGCAGCTTGGAGGCGATTGCCTCGATCGGCACTCCGGAATCAATCGTAACTTCCATCGAAAGATCGTGGCCGGAGCGTGTTCCTTGCGGTGTTACTGGCGGAGTTATCCTGGAGCCGTCCGGCACTGCAGTGGTGTCTGCTGACCAGCCTGTGCCTTGTTGGCCGGTGGCGTGGCCCGGATTGAAACGCGGACCGACTACGGTCGGGAAGACGAAGCTGAACTCGCCTGAATCATAGGGAAGAAGGTCTACGTAAGAGAGGGTAATTTCAACCTTTTCGCCTGGTTTTATATTGGCCACCGATTGCGTAAAAATGTTGGTGCGCTCTTGATCGAGCAGAGAGGCGACGTGCCCTTGGGCTTTGGCATCGTCATAGATTTTCCGTGCTTCCTCTCTGCGTTTGATCGTTGCGTGTATTGTTCGCGAGCCTACTTTCATGACCATGTCGTCGACCGCTCCGGAATCGGAAAGCGGGAATGTATAGATTGCTTCTATCTTGTCCTTATAGGGGTTTTCAAAGATCTGCTTGACGGTCACGTGCGCCACATAACCGGAGATTTTCGCCTTAACGTCAGTATGTTTGAGCGGACATTTTCCAAGCGATTTTCCGTGAGCATCCAGCGCTGCAAGGCTGCCTGAGTCGGCTGAGTTAAAGCCTTTCAATGGCTGTTTCGAAGATCTTTGCGCGGCGATACCGGCTGTTG
>CAZSNX010000699.1:0-2321 GCA_964607945.1 uncultured Candidatus Obscuribacterales bacterium | reverse complement strand
GATGCACATCGAAAAGATCAACTACTGTTCTCAAGGTAACTTGCATCTGCGCTTGAGATGCAGCTCGATAACTAGCCAAATTGGCTGGGTTCCATACACTTTCGATAGCAGCAGCATAGCCGCCCGGAGCTGTCTCTGCCCCAAAGCCATCCGCCGGGTCGCCAAACGCAGATCGCAAAGGACTGCCAGAATCAGATTCAGTCACATCGCCAGCCATGCCATTCACCTCGTGCCACTCTCACCGCAAAACGTACCTGTCCGAGTTAACGCTTGCCGGAACTGGTGTCACGCAACTGTTAACGACCAAATCCTGATCTGCCTCAATCCAGAACGACTTGAGATCAGACCTCAGTCAGACAGAATTCACGACTGAAACCGCCTCGCCAGCACATTTTTTGCTAGGTCGAGGCGACAGCGGCTTCGATAATTTTTAGTCTGGCAGTCTAGCTGCTGATTCTCTTACTTCCAACTGAAGTTGTAAGTGCCGTTCTTATTCTTGGTCCATTGCAGCTGGTACTCGGAGTTATAGAGGGTGCCATCGGATTGCACAAATTTGACCTCTTTGCCGTTGGTGATGATTTTGCCTTTCTTATTGCCGATATCATCAAGCGGTACAGTGTAAGTTGACAGCGAACCGCCCTCAACACCAAGTTGCATCTGCACGGACTTGCCCTTTCCGGCCTGCACGTCTCTTCCCATCTCACGCCATCCGCCCAATACGGCCGCCGTATCTCCGAAGCCATTCAGACCGACGAATTGCATGCCACCGGCCAATGGGTCCTTGAGAACAGATTGATCTGTCTTGTTCTGCCCCTGCTTGTAGTCATTAATCATGTCAGCCAGCGAAAGCAAGGCCGGCATTTCATTTCCACTGTCGGTCGCTCCGAGCCGATCGAAGCTCGTGTCTGTCCTATTATCAATACTCATTTTCTCTCCCTGCAAAATGCGGCGCCATTTAAGATGTCGAGTCAGCAGCATAGCGACAAAGTGTGAAAAGGTCGTGGCAAGTCCAGACCAACTGCTCGATAAATCCGGATGTCCAAAATAAATACTAGTATCTATAGTTTCTCTTTTTCAAGAAAATGCCGAGTCGCGTCACCGATAAAAAGTGGCGAGGCTGAAGTAAAAACGAGCGAGGGATTGGGCGCAGATGCGCCGGTCTCCCCCGCTCAGTTCGTCGAAACCGATCAGGCCAGTTTCCCAATCCGCTCGATTGCCTGCTTGAAAGAAGTCCCGTTCCAGAGATACGAGCAATGCAGAATGGTCCAGATGCAGTAGTGGGCAGGACCATCTGCCGGCGGATTCAGGTTGGTGGTGACGACAATCCCATTGGCGATCTGGCAGCTCCGATTGCCGGTGAAGTCGAAGCTGAATGCAATACGGCGGATCGCAATGAATCCGAACAGCAACAGGCTGGGTGCTGTAAACGAGGCGTGCAGGCAGTACTCTGCCTCTGTCTCGGCAGTGATTGTCACCGACACGTCCCGAACTGGACGCAAGCGCTCGAGCGCCTCTGCAATCCGTTTACGGGCCTCTCCGGCCGATACGAACGGCTCCGGAGCAGGCGGTGCGCTGTCTGTCATGGATTGTGCCTTCTGCGTTAGAGAATCTCTGAACGACCGGCTCACCGTGAGCCGGTCGCGTAAGCAGCTGTCGGCAGATAGTACTAGTAATGCTCGCCGGGAGAGAGCAGACTACCGCCGTCTTGCTTGCGGCCGTTTTTCGCCTTGCAGGACTTGGGCCCCGTACCTTTCAGCGATGCAAGCGGCCAGAGGCTGAATTCGTCCGCGTCCGGCCGTGCAGTTCGGACTAATTGAGCTCCGGACCAACCCGGCGCCACACCTTGACCTCGCCGGTGGCCGGACAGAACTCCATCTTCTGCACCGTCTCGTTGTTCAACACCGGTGGCAGATCGAGCGCGCAGCAGAGGTTGCCCGCCGGCAAACATTCAGCGAGCGCCCGGGCCATCACTTCGATGCGCACACCGCTTTCGGCCAGGAAGGCAGCGTTCTCCATCTGTACCACCATCGCGTTGTTCTTCTTGAACCGTTCGGCCAGGTGGTGATTGCCTTGCACGGCAAGGCCGCCGGCAAGTTTGCGCACCACCGCCTCCTTTTGCGAGCGCTCGATCACGCAGCCCTGCCCGGGCGTGACACCACAAACGGTGAAAAACACGCTCGTCGAAAGACGGGTGCTGCGCAGCAAGGCAACAGCTTGGTCGTAGCTATCGCAGGTTTCGAGCACGTGTCGCAAAAGGAAGGTCGGGCCCCAGTCGAAAGTTGGGTTGCGGTCAGGAGGAGCCCAAAGGTAGGTACATCTTT
>CAZSNX010000698.1:0-2326 GCA_964607945.1 uncultured Candidatus Obscuribacterales bacterium | reverse complement strand
GTGCGGCATGCCGGCACAGGCGGTGGCGAACAGGCGGAAATCGATGCGGGTCTGGTTTTCGAGCTTCTTGCTCAGATGCTCGATGATCGCTTCGACCACCGCTTCCTTGCTGCCGTTGACGACATAGAGTTCGGCCGCAGCCCAGCCGTAGACCATGCCGTCAAAATCATTGGTGTGAGCCCAGTACAGCGGTGCAGTGACAGGGCTCAGCTGAGATTCGGGCAGTTCGAGCGCAGTGTCTCGCACACCGGCGACGGTGCGGATGACCTTGTTTTGTGGGCCTTCGATCTGTTGAACGCTGACCCAGGTAGGAAAGATCGATCCCTTGTCGCCGGAGACGCAGAGACGGGCTTCGCTTGCGGCGCGGCGGTGCAGGGCATCAATCATGACGGGAACGATCGAGTCGATGAGTCGCTGAACTTTTTTGGACATGGTTAGTCCTCCTTCGGATTTTGACTGTTAGAGGCAATACAGAGCCGGAAGCGGCAAGTATTTCAACCTCCGGCGCAAGTGCTTGAACCGACAACCGACGCGACACGAAGCAATGCTTGTGTCTAACCGTGAGATCCGCTTAATTAGAGCTTTAGCTGTGCAGTTGTCGATTCAAAACTCTTGAGTGGTTATCTAAAGGGTGACCTCAACCTTAATCTGGAATTTCTTTCTGATGCAAGATGATTACCACTGCGGATTTACGTGAGGGTGCCGGTCTAGTTAGTAACGCGCAATCCAGGTGGGGAGCACCTACATGTTGCGCATGGCGAGCATTGCGCGCACAGTTGCCTGCGAAGCGGGTTGTCAGGGGAGGATCGCGGAAGGTAAATGAGCATCTGTAAACAATCAGTTGATGACTTGCGCGGGCTGCGCGATGGTGGTTATAAGAGCACGGTTTTAATCAAGCCGACAACACTGTCTCTGACGATGACTTATCTACTTGTTTTTTGAGTTGCTTTGTTGATCGGGCACGGCGCCGTTAGGCGGTTGCTTCGGTTGATTTTTCTGCGTAGTCGTAGGAGGCGTGGAGAACGCCTTCGGAAGCGCTCCGACAATCTTGTTGGACAAGATGAAGTCCTCCTTAATCGCTTCGCCATAATTGCCGCTTTCCATCAATGCACTGAACAGGAACATATGCCATTCTGTATTGTTAGGCTGGAGTTCGAGCGCTGCGCGATATTCGATGCAGCATTCATTCAAACTGCCGACTTGAAACAACATATCGGCCAAGGCGACATGACGAAGCGCTTTGTCGAATGGCTGGTTGGAGTCCGGATGCTCGAATGTAAGACGTCCAGGTCGTAACTTCACCCAAGAGAGATACTTCACCGGTTTATGAATGTGCTTGAGGGCATTGAATCTTGTTGCTTCAAGGAAGGCTTCGGAAGTCTTACCAGTCATGTAATAACAACGTCCCAACCCGGCATGCCTATCAGCGAGTGCTGCTCTGGTTGCCTTACTGAGAGCCTCGATCGGTTGTGGAGCTATACTCAGACAGCGCGTATAAAAGGGAATGGCTTGGTCGAACTGTTTCAAATTGGCATATCCGTCAGCGAGCCGTCCCCAGGATCGAGAGAATTCAGGCGCATTATCTGTGGATTTCTTGAGTGTTTGGATCATCCGGTCATAGCGTTTCCGACTCTGATAGAGAGTTGCCAAGTTATCGTATGCCCAGGCGTTGCGCGGGTTGAGCTTGATGGCAGCCTGGAACTCTGATTCGGCCTTTTCCGGCAGATTCATCTTTCTGTACATGTCTGCTTTGACGATATGGGGGGAAGCCGAGAGTGGGACTAACTGTTGCAGCTTATCCAGGCATTTCAGTCCAGAAGTTTTTTTGCCGAGAAAACTCAAGTAATCAGCGCAGAAAGTGACGGACTGCACGCAAAGTCGAGGGCACAGCACTGCTTTGCCGAATTCGTCCAGCGCTTTTTCCTTTCGATTCATTCCGGAAAGAATAATTCCTACTTTCGTGTGCCAGAGAGGCTCTGCCGGAAGAATCTTGCCGGCGTTCCGGTAGTGCTCCAGTGCGGAACTTGCTTTGCCTGAAATAGTGTCGGCCAGCCCGAGAAAGTATTCTTTGTTGAAATCGCTCGATTCAGCTTTTGCTGCCGTCTTATAAGCTTGCGCCGCTTGCCTGGTAAAACCAATCGAACGCAGACAGTTGGCGATATCTATCTGGCAGGAATTGTCTTGCGGATCTAATTCAGCTGCGGACCGGAAGAGACGCAGGGCCTGCTGAGTGTCGAATCCTTGAAGGGCTCGAACAGCCAGAGCTTTGGTGGCAATCGCGCTTTTGGACGCACTTGATTCGATTTGCTGGTAAAGCGTATCCGAT
>CAZSNX010000697.1:0-2334 GCA_964607945.1 uncultured Candidatus Obscuribacterales bacterium | reverse complement strand
GTATTTACACCCCTGGGTGCAATTCTTACAAGAAGCTTTGAGACAAGCATGAAACGGTGATCGCGGAGGAACGATTGCCAATTCCCGTTCATATCGTCGAGGCGGCCTCCGCAAGTGTCGCTGCCTATTCAGCCACTCCCACCGTTCGAATAGACGGAGACGAGTTCGAAGCAATGCCGGTCGAACCGCAAGGCGAAATTTGCCGTGTCTATCACGGCAGCCAGGGTTTGTCGTCTTTACCTTGTATCGACGCTCTGCGCGATATGCTGCATCGCCGCTGGAAAGACATGACGGAGGCTCCACTGACAGGCTCCTGAGACTTTCAACCACCACCAACACTCCGGTAACGGGCGGACAAAGTTCCGCCCGTTTTGCTTCTGGAGATTGGCAGCACTTTGGCGCGCCAACATTTTTGAAAGCGCTGACTCGCAAGAGTCGGAAGCGCTTACAATTGTTACTGTTGCCTAAAGAAAGGAAATGCAATGGTCGGCGACAACAAGCCCTATAAACCAAGTTTCAGCGAGCTTGCACTTCTGTCCATATTAATTGTGTTGGTTGCCTTAACCCGAGTCTACTATGGTGGTGGCCGAGCACCGATGATCGTCTGGAAGGACGAGTTTACCTTTCATGACACACTGGTCAATGTTGCTGAGCTGTCCGCTCTGCCCCATGACGTGATGCTGAAAGACCATCGCTCTGTTCTGTATCAGCTTGAGGCAATGGAAATAATCGAGCCTACGGACATCGAGGTGGAAAGTAGTCGCCATCGTCAATGGAAAGGTCGCCAGGCCCCGGTCGCAAAAGATAAATCGCCGGACAAACAAATTGGCGACAAGCCTCCCTCTGCGTCAGCGTCTGAAAAACCCGCATCGCCCCAGTCCGAAAAGTCCCCGGAAACCGGCGAAAACGAGCAACATTAACTGCCTCCAAATTAGTCCCTATGGACTTTTCGGAACTCCGATCGGTATTATGAGCAAATCCTGTTGATAACCCGATTGTTCTTTTGCCGGGCTACTAAAGACGTGCGCCTGTAATGCTATTCAACTCGCTCAAGTACGCACTATTTCTCCCGATAGTCGTCACGCTGTTCTGGCTCAGCCCGCAGCGTTTTCGCGTAGGCATCTTGCTTTTGGCCAGCTACATCTTTTACATGAGCTGGCGACCAGCCTATATCCTGCTCATTATCGGGCTGACCATCTTCAACTACTACGCCGGTCTCCTGATTCACCGCTCGACCGACCACAAGAAAAATTGGCTGACGCTGGCAATCGTGGGCAATCTTTCTACCTTAGTGTTCTTCAAGTACGCCTATTTCTTTGACGATTTACTTTCCGGGCTGTTGAAGCCAGCCGGAATCCTTCTGCCAAAGATCCCGTTCGATATCATCTTGCCGCTGGGAATCTCATTTTTCGTCTTTGAGTTCATCCATTATGTGATGGACATCTATCGTGGCAGCGAGCCGGTCAAGTCCTTCTTCGGGTTTGCTTTATTTGCAAGCTTCTTCCCGACTCAAATCGCCGGACCGATCAAGAGATTTCAGGACTTCGTCCCGCAGTTTCTAACACCGGCCAAATTCTGCATCGATCATTTCGACTCAGGCGTGACATTGATTCTGACCGGGTTGTTCAAAAAGGTACTAATCGCAGACAACCTATCCCTGTTTGTGCAGGGAGGCTTTGCACATCCGGAGCTGTTTTCCGGACCAGATCTCTGGCTGTTCACATACGGCTTCGCATTTCAAATCTACTTCGACTTTTCCGGTTACACAGATATCGCTCGCGGTTCCGCCATGCTGTTTGGCTACAAGGTTCCACTCAATTTCAATCTCCCTTATCTGGCCGGAAGCATTGCGGATTTCTGGCATCGTTGGCATATCTCCCTTTCAACTTGGCTTAGAGATTATCTCTTCATTCCGCTGGGAGGATCTCGTTGCTCTCGGCTCAAGCAGTACAGAAATCTTTTCATTACCATGACCCTCGGAGGTCTCTGGCACGGCGCCGCTGTGCATTTTCTACTCTGGGGAATCTATCACGGACTGATGCTGGTGCTGCATCGCGAATGGATTCGGCTAACCGGCGGTGCACAGTTTGTTCGCTCCCTCCTGAGCAGCCTGCCCGGTCGCTGCTTCGCGACCTTGTTTACGTTTCACGCTGTCTGTGTCGGCTGGGTTTTGTTTCGAGCAGAAACCGCTCAGTCCGCAGCAGCAATTCTAGAAAAACTCTTCTTCCTCGATGTTTTCACAAAAGGGACAGTCAATCTGAAACTGGCTCTTACCGGTATTAACTATCCATTGATTTATCCGGCCGTTTTTATATTGGTGCCGATAAAGGCGGG
>CAZSNX010000696.1:0-2351 GCA_964607945.1 uncultured Candidatus Obscuribacterales bacterium | reverse complement strand
AAACTGCTAAGAATTGAATACCTGGACGAGTATGCCAGTCCTGGTCGTGGCGTTTGTCTTCCGCATAATATGCTTGATGTGCTCTTTCACTGTTTGTTCAGTAATTTGGAGGGCGTTCGCAATTTCCTTATTTGTCCAGCCTTTGGCAAGATGCTCGACAACTGACTGCTCTCGATTGGTCAGTTGGAACCGTTCTCGAGCATGTTCTGTGTTCAAGTTTTGTTTCCGGCCGAGTTCTTCCATTGTGACAACCAGTCTTGCATTTTGGACACCGCTCCGGTCTGGAAGACCGAAACCCCTGAGAAGAATGGGCTGATTCGGATCTCCAGCTACGCGTTTCAGCTCGAACTGTTCCCAGTCCTTTGCCTCAGTACGTATGTGCAGTGCCTTTATGATTTCGCTGCAAAGCTCTGTGAGAGCCGTGGGAAGAACGCCGTGGGCGGATTTTGCTGCCTGCCCCCCATATTCAAGGGCATTGATTTTCTTTGCAAGCTCCGACGCCTGTCGGTTCATGTGCAGGAGCTGCATGGATGCTGAAAGTACCACAATCCCGGAGCCTGCACGTTGATCCGCAAGGCTGTCTGTTTGATCAAGAGGGGTGGGACTGTTGGTCATGACAGGATTATGAGAGTATTTCTCTGGCGTTCAGCCAATACCGCACCTATCCGGTCCGATCGGGTAGAAGCGCGCCGGATTAGGTCTGGAATCTACACGGCAATAGTATCTAACCCTTTTGGGGGAGTCAACATATACCTTTGAGATAACAGGGCATACGTCATCGGTATTGTTGGAGTCTGCGCTTCTCTCTATATTTTCACTGTCGGCACAATAGGTTTTGATCTCTCAACCTAAGGCGTCGTTCATCGTTGGAATCGGTCATGATCCGGGGTTTAGCGAAGAGTATTTGGGAGTTTGTGGCAAGCGGCGCGCAAAAAAATAGCTGCTATTATTGACAGGGGTTGCACCGAATTTCTTTCCAGGGAGGGGTTGACGTGATGCAGAAAGAATGGGAGTGGCCGATGAAGGATAGTCATGAAAGCCATAGCGAGAGGGCAGCCTTACTGAGGTCTATCCCATATGAGGTAACGGCGCTAGCAGAAGGTTCTGCCGTGTCGGCCGTCAGCGGGAGAGCGCTGTCCCTCAATATCAGCAGTGGCGGGATGCTGGTCTTGATGGAGCAGGCACCTCAAATAGAACAGGTGTTGAAAGTGTATGTGCCGACGCCGATCACCATCGCCGAAACTCCGACCCTTGCAGAAGTCCGGTGGACGAGAAAGTTGCCGTTCGGGAAGACGAACGGCAACGGGGCATATTTTGTTGGATTAAAATTCATGTTTTGAAGTAAGCCTGCATCGTGTGAACCTTGGCTGTTCTATATCTGGACGAGCGGTGGGTTAGCAGAGTGACGAATGATCACAGAGCTCATGAGAGAAATAAAAGCCAAACTCTTTACCATGGTAATGGGAGTCTCCTTGACGGCTGCGGTGGTTTTTGCTCAGCCTATGCCGATGGTCGGTAGTGCTTCCCAAGACACCGCTCGCGAAAAATCATCGCTGATCGTGACGACGGACTACATTGTCGGGCCCGAGGATGTTTTAGAAATCACGGTGTGGAGAAACACCGATCTTTCGAAGGTTGTAGCTGTACGGCCTGACGGCCGTATATCTCTCCCACTGTTTGGCGAAGTAACTGCAGTTGGTCAAACAGCTGTTCAGCTGGCCGAAACTATCGCCGGGAAACTTAAAGAGTTCAAAGAGAATCCACAGGTGTCGATTGTCGTGAAAGAAGTGAACAGTTACGCCATCTATGTTCTAGGCGAAGTCGCCAAACCGGGTAAATATCCTTTGAAGAGCAAAACCACACTTCTCCAAGCGATTACTCTTGCGAGCGGTTTCACGCCGGCAGCAGCCCGCAATAAGATTGTGGTGTTCCGATTCGGGGAAAACGGTGAAAAGGACATGAAGATCAAGGCAAGCTATGACGACATTATTCTGAGAGATGCGTCACCGCAAAATCTGCAACTCAAACCGGGAGATACAATCGTGGTTCCTTCAGAAACGATGGTGCTGGTGCCATGAAGTCACATGAGACCCCAACTACTTATTTGAATCGAACGATCTGCAACGGGGGCAGATTGTTATTTGCCCTTGCGGTTTTGTGGTTGGCGCCGATTGGCTGCGCCGATTTGCCCAAGGAGATTCTGGATGAAGCGAACAGGCCAGTCACTAAAGAGTTTCTGCTGGGTCCTGAAGATGTCGTAGAGGTGACGGTCTGGCGGAATCAGGATCTCTCTCGTACCACAGTCGTCCGTCCTGACGGCATGATCTCTCTGCCGCTCATCGGCGATGTCC
>CAZSNX010000695.1:0-2375 GCA_964607945.1 uncultured Candidatus Obscuribacterales bacterium | reverse complement strand
GATCGCAGCGAGCTCCAAGTGGCGGTCATGCTCTTAACGAGCAGGTAGAGCATTATGCAGTCGCCTGTAAAGTAAACAATATTGGTCAAGTAATAGCCGAACGCATCTGCTTTCCAAACTAAATAGTCCAGCACCAACGTAATCAGGAGCACCGGTCGATAAACACTCATGCTGGGTATCTGCATGTAGTTGCCGGTGAAGTTGGACCAGAAAAGAGCCGGCTCACCGTGAAAAATCCGGTGAATGTAGCAGATCTCGCCAAAATCATCTGCAAGAAAGTAACTGCCAAGCGTGCGTGCGAAACAGTAAAGGACAATTGCAATTAACATTCCGGCGTGGAGCAGCGAATTGCCGGCCACTCGCTGGAGCAGAACCGATCTACCGAAGCTTGCAAGCGAGCCTTTCGACGGCGGTTGTGTTTGCAGCGGATTTTTTGAAGCTGTGGTTACTTCGCTCGGTGACATCTCTATCTTTCCGCTAGAAAATTTCATGGCCGGGATTCATCGGCAACGATGGCATTGCTAACACTTCGAATTGCAGGTCGTGAATTTCGACAGATCTCACTGCGCTTTTGGGCGGCTGAAATGCAATTTCAAGTTCTTGCAGTTTGCCCGGCAATGCCGATGGAACCAGGGGAAAGGCGACGTCAAAACTAGCGTCATGTGCGGTCGTCATGATCTTTCGCGGGCACCAGGGTGTGTCATAGCAGTAAATCGTACCATCAGCTCCTTTGCTCCGGAATGTGACTCTCATGCCAGTATCGACCGGAGTGAAATTGCTTCTGGCAGCACCAGACAAGCGCACGAGCCAACAATCACCCTTGCGATACTGCGGCAAAACGGTAACTTTTACGCTCTTGCTTGCCGGAATCGGATAGCGGCAGAGGCGACTAAGGAATGCGCTTGTTGCGGAATCCACCTTCGGTGCGGCGAGCATCCGAATGTAGAGGCTTCCTGACTGCAATCCGGGTGTAGGCGATAGGTCATTCCGGCTGGCCGCTCCTGAAGCCACCGGCACGGTCATGTCGAGGCTGGTGTCGCTGAATCCACGATCGTTTTCCACCCCATAGAAGGCCTTTTCCCAGGAATACAGAATTGGTGAAGGTATAACCTTGCTGCCGGCAGTCGTGTCATAGGCACCGAACAGCAAAGTCGGTTGATTGCTGGTTTTCTCGATGGTTACTTTGAGTGGTTCACCACTGACCTGCGCCGAGATGATCGAAGATGGTACCGGAACCAGGAACCACTGGCGTAGATCCATGTTCGAAGTACCGGCTGCGAAGGTCAAACATTCGAATATGTATTCACACTCCAGGTAGAGACCGTGCTGTCCTTGCTTCGACATCTTGGTCAGATCTTGAAGAAAGGGAAGATTCGGGATAACGGTGCAGTCCATCGGCTTGCCGTTGATCTTGAGCGCTAAGCCGTTGTTTAGCTCGCCGGCCGACGCAGCATTGATCATCAGGTAGCATTGCCGATTCTTGAGATCGGCCAGACGTTCCGGCGCAATAACAATGGTCTGGCTGGCGATTTGCCCCGGCTCGACCAGCGGGCATTGCCATTCCTGCCAGCGACCATGCGCACGCAACGGCAGGCAGAGTAGCGGAAACAGCACAACCGAAAGCATGATTGTGCCAAATCTTGCCAATTGCCTGAGACCGGACAACTCGGCGATTATCTTCCAAATCGCGCAGACAACTACTATGAAAGCGAGCGTCTTTAAAACGCAGACAGCCAGCATGCCGAAGAATGCTCGCTGTGCTCCCAGCAATTGCACCGCAAACGGAATCAGATCAAGCTTTTGTGACGCCACCAAAACAATTAGTCCAACCGACAGCAGAATTGCCCTCCGGCGAGCGCTGCCACCGATCAGCTGTGCGACCGCAACTGCACCGGCTGCTGCGAACAAAATGATTAATGGCATTATGGTCAGGTTGTATCGCGGCACCGTAATAAATGCGAGATAGACCGATTGAAACAATAGCAGTCCCAGTAAGAACGAGCGCGCGACGATCTGTCTGAAAGCGGGGAATTTGTTCGCTTGCACGACGAAGCCCAGGAGCAAACCGAGGCAAGCCGATAGAATTAGGCACTGGTGAATCAGAACCTGCCCATACTCGTCAAGCGGGCCGATTGCGGTGCGAAAGTCATTCCAGGGGAATTTGAACAATCTGAGAGGTTTGTCCAACCATAGTTTGAAGTAACGAGTCGGGCTTTTCTTCAAATTCTCTTTTGCCAGTTGCAGAAAACTCTTCTGCTCCACGCCGCTGTAATCCGGATATGGGTAGGACAGCCAGCCTTGAGTATCTACGTTGTTGCCGGTGGCGAAATTGTAGTGGCTTACTCTGTCGACTACGAGCCCGCCTTTGCCGAAGG